>CAMEBJ010000009.1 GCA_945912085.1 uncultured Bacteroidales bacterium
ATTAAGGAATATTAAAAAAAATAAGGGATACGAAAAAAATATTAAGAAAAAGAAAAAACATTAAAAAAGAGAAAAAGTTGCACTCCCGACGGGTCAATATTTCCGAAAATTACCTGTTTTCACATACATTTGCGCCAACTTTAGGAATATGAAAAGAAGATTCCTTAAACAGGAGGGAAAGAAGATGGGAGAGAATTTTTTGAAAGTGTTGCCGTTCATTTTCTGGGTTGGAATCCTCGGGATGCCGGCGGGATGTTACGGACCGGTTGAACTTGGCAGGGACATCACTTCCCGGCAGCCTTCGGAAATTCCGGGAGGCGGGCAGGGAGGCATTGCTCCGGGAGAATCCGGGGAGAAACGCAAGTCCTTGTTCGTCACGGGTGTGGAATATCCTCAAGGTTACGGATGGTGGCAGAGTCTCGGAAATCCGCCACCCGGGACGGTGCTTTTCCTGATGAAGGACGGGGAAAGAATCTTTGAGACAGATGTCTGTGCGGAGAATGAGGTGAGTGCGGATGCTGATATGCACCGCTGTGTCGAAGGACATCTGTACACGGATTTTTCCACTGAGTCGGAGACTGTTCTGAAAAGGGACGGGGTGGAGATGTTCAGGTTTCCCGGCAGGGAGATGATTGTCAGTTTCCTTCTTGATTCGGACGATGTCTACACCCTGAGTGTTCCGCGTTCGGGAACCGGGTGGGTTTTCAGAAAGAACGGTGAGGTAAAACTCTACAAGGGCATAGGTTCCCTTTTCCCCTCCGGACTTCATCTTGATGGCGGAAGGGTGTGCTTCGGCTATGAGGACACGATTTCCTCATCTTCGGGAGATTCTTTCAAATGGTTCTTTGCAGTTGATGGTGAAGTGAAATCGATGACTGTCCCGGATGACGTGAGCACGGTTGATGACGCGATGATGGTGGATGGGGAGATTCTCTACATAGCCCATCGCAGGAACGTCCGTCAGGCGGTGCTGGCAAGAGGATTGGACTGCATTGCCTACGAACTTTTTGATTATGAGACGATGTCCGGCTGCCGTTTCCTGAAAAACAGGGGAGAGGTGTTTACTTACGCAGTCTCGGGAACGGGCAGTTCATCGACCGCAAGTTTCTGGAAAATGACTGAAAGGGTTGCGTCATTTCCCCAGTGGATGGAAGCGGTTGCGTGGGACTCGGACGGGAATGAGGTCGTTTCACTTTTTACGGACCGCCAGACCGGGGATGTCTCGTTGTGTCGCGGAAGTGACTATCTGAATATGGAAGCGGGCTGCTGTGCAATCTTCGACAGGGCTGTCGCATCTTCTGACGGCAGGTGCTGTGCTGCCGTGGCCCGCCGGGAGAATCTGGCACCGGCATTGTGGGCAGAAGGAAGGCTCACGGACTACGATTTCAACGGAGTCTTCACTTCGGTCAGCTGGTGGTGACCCGGATTCTTCGAATGGAACAAATTACGGATAAGATATAGTGATACATATTTGCTTGCAAACGCCTTTTATTGCCGGAAATGTATTACATTTGGCAGGATTAAATCAATAGAACTGCTATGAAAAAGACAGACATCAGAGTCCTGGGGCAGTTTTGCGCCACATTTCTGGCTTCGGCCGGTCTGCTGCTGGGTTCCTGCACTCCTGCCACAACTGATTCAGATATCCCTAAGGAAGAAACGCCTGGAGACCAGGAAAATCAAGATGAGCCCGGAACCCCGACGGAAGATGAGGACAATCTGTTCTGGAATGAGGATGGAAGCAGAATCCGCCTGACCCTGTTCGAGAACACCAATCCTGAAATACCTTACAGAATCCCTGCCTTTGCTGCCTGCAGTGACGGGACCCTGATTGCGGTGGGTGATTACAGATATTCGAAAAGTGACATCGGAGGAGGCCGGATTGACCTTCACTCAAGAATATCCACCAACAATGGAAAGAGCTGGAAACCAATCAGGACTGTTGCTGAAGGTTCCGGTCAGCCGGGACACGGCTGCGCTTTCGGTGACGCTTCAATAGTCTGTGACAGGGAAACGGATGAGGTGCTGATGATGGCTGTATGCGGTTCGGTAGGCTATTTTGATTCGAGCCGTTCAAACACAATAGGTTCGGCGGAGTTCAGAAGTTACGACAAAGGCCGGACCTGGACTGAGTGGAAAGACAGGACGGAGGACATCTACTCCCTGTTTGACGGAAGTTCAAGTCCTTTGAGCGGATGTTTCATCACATCCGGAAGGATTTTCCAGAGCCGTCAGATCAAGGTTGGCACCCATTACCGCATCTATCTCGCCCTTTGTGCGAGACCAGGTGGCAACAGGGTGATTTACAGTGATGATTTTGGGAAGACCTGGAAACCTCTCGGAGGAGCAAATGCCCTTCCGGTTACTGATGGCAATGAGGCCAAATGTGAGGAATTGCCTGACGGAAGAGTCATCCTGAGCAGCAGGACCGGCAGCGGAAGGTATTTCAATATCTATTCCTACACGGACAAGGCCACGGCTTCCGGCTCCTGGGGAACGGCCGTCAAGTCAAGTTCGTCAAATAACGGATGCAGTACCACTGACACTTTCGGAACAAATGGTGAGATTCTTGTCCTTCCGGTAATAGAGCAGGCAACGGGCTCGAAAATTTACATTGCCCTGCAGTCAATACCTCTTGGCCCGAAGCGCTCGAATGTGGCAATCTACTACAAGACACTCAACCCGGATGCGTCCCAGATTACCGTCCAGTCCTTTGCGAATTACTGGACAAATTCAAGCACAAGCAGTCCTTTCAAGGTGTCTGAAACCCAGTCAGCCTACTCTACGATGGTGCTCCAGTCAGACGGCAACATAGGCTTCTTCTTCGAGGAGACTCTCAACCCTGCAGGGAACGGCTACGATCTGGTTTACACCTCCATCTCCGTTGAGGAACTCACCTCGAACCAGTTCAGACTGGACAGGGACAAAGCTTTGTGATGATTTGCGGGTTCTGTGGTTCCGACAAGACTACAGGCCCTTTCTGACAGCATCTTCCGTCAGTTGCAGAAGCGTTTCCCTCTGCTGAGAATCTCTAACACTCTCAAGGACAGGTGCGAGGAAGGAAATCATCTGGAGGGCCCGGGCTTCCTGCTCGGGTATTCCTCTGGAGCGCATATAGAACTGCTCCTCTTCGTTCAGTCTGCCGACGGTGGCACCGTGAGAGCATTTCACGTCGTCGGCGTAAATCTCGAGCTGCGGCTTTGTGTTCACCCTTGCATCATCTGAAAGCAGGATGTTGTGGTTCTCCTGGTAGGCCTCTGTCTTCTGGGCATCCTGAGCCACAACAATCTTTCCGTAGAAATCCACTTTTGAGTTTCCTCCGGCTATCCCCTTGAAAAGCTGGCGGGAGGTGCAGCGGGGCACATCGTGGAAGACATCGACTGCTATGTTGACCTTCTCGTCTGCTCCGGTGATGAATATACCCGAAATATTGGCCTGTGCTCCCTCACCCGTCAGCCTGACTTTCAGCGGCAGCCTGCAGTCTGCTCCCGGCAGCACTATGATGACAATCTCGGCACAGGCATCGCGCTCAAGAGTGATTTCCTTGGGCAGGCTGCAAGAATCTCCCTCTGCAGGCAATCCCTTTGCAGGGTCGGATGAATCTTCCGTCCGGGAGACAGTCTCTCCTCCCAGAACGATGACTTTGCTGAAAGTCCCGTTGGGATTCACTGTAATGCTCTCCGGTCTGGTAAATGTCTCACAAGGAATCATAGCCTTTCTCCTCTATTTCTGCGACAAGTTCCTTGCCGGCGGTTCTGACAATGCGTCCGTCCTTCAATACGTGCACAACGTCTGGCACAATGTAGTCCAGAAGCCTCTGGTAGTGGGTAATCACAATTGCGGACTTCTCAGGGGTGTGCAGGGCATTGACTCCCGAAGCGACAATCCTCAGGGCATCCACGTCCAGTCCGCTGTCGGTCTCGTCAAGGATGGAGAGCACAGGGTCGAGCATAGCCATCTGGAAGATTTCGTTGCGTTTCTTCTCTCCTCCGGAGAATCCCACGTTGACCTCTCTCTTGGAAAATTCCGGTTTCATCTGCACGAATGCCATCTTTTCCTTCATCAGTTTCAGGAACTCGGCGGCTTTCATTTCCTCAAGACCCAAGGCCTTGCGCTTTGAGTTAACGGCGGTCTTCATAAAGTTTGTGATGGTAACTCCCGGAATCTCAATGGGATACTGGAATGAAAGGAAAATTCCCGCCCAAGATCTTTCCTCCGGGGACATCTTCAGAAGGTCCTGTCCGAGGAAAGTCACGCTGCCTTCCGTGACGGTGAACTGCTCCCTGCCTGCAAGGACGGCCGACAGGGTGCTTTTCCCCGCCCCGTTGGGACCCATTATCGCGTGAATCTCTCCCCTGCGGATGGTCAGGTCCACCCCCTTGAGGATTTCCTTGCCTTCTATCCCGGCCTTCAGGCCTTTTATTTCCAATAATATCTCGTTCATAGTCAAAGATTTTTCAAGCGTTTTTTCTGTAAAGTCTGAACCAGGTCACAAGGGACCAGACTCCGTTAATCAGGTACAGACTGCACACTATCGGCATAAACACGTGTCCGACAGAAATATGCAGAGCCAGTTGTGTGATGTTGACAAGCAGCCACGCCACCCAGCAGTCCCATTTCTTCAGGGCCGAGAGGAATTGGGCCACAAGTATGAGCACGGTCACACAGGCGTCGAGGTAGGGTACCGGGTCGGACGGAAAAACCCCGACGAACCATTTCCCGCCCAGCATACTCAGGAGCCATCCCCAGACTCCGGCCAGCACAAGAACACTGACCACCGCCAGCCCTCTCTGCGGCCAGGTCAGAAGGCTGACCTTCAGGGCTTTGCTATCCTGCGAACTTTCCTCCTCCTTCTTCGGGTGGGTCCATCTGTAATGCCCGAGTATGTTGATTCCCAATGAGATGGGCTGGAGAATCAGGCTGGCGTACAGATGTTTGTTGAAGAACATCAGGAAAAGGAGGAAGGTATATATATAACCTAAGTAAAAGTTATATTTGTTGTTCCTTCCTGCAAGGAAGACGCAGGCAAGGCCGAAGACCGACGTCAGAAGGTCTATCAGCAGCACCGGCGTGTCTGAGCCTATGGTGAATAATGTGTAGTTCAGCAAGTCCATATTTTCTTAATAAAATCTCTCGTTTCTGTCATTTCGACCGGCCGGAGGGCGTGATCTTGTTAACCGACAGACCCCTCAAGGGAGACAGAGAGCAGTTTCCTGGCCTCGACCGCAAATTCCATCGGCAGTTTCGAGAGCACCTCCCTGGCATATCCGTTGACAATCAGCCCCACGGCCTCCTCCGGCGGTATGCCCCTCTGGTTGCAGTAGAAAAGCTGTTCCTCACTGATTTTCGATGTGGTGGCCTCGTGCTCCACGACTCCGGTCCGGTTTGCATTGCGGATGTCCGGAAAAGTGTGCGCCCCGCATTTGTCCCCGATCAGAAGACTGTCGCATTGGGAGTAATTCCTTGAATTGTCGGCCCCGGGGAGGATGCTCACAAGTCCCCTGTAGCTGTTCTGGCTGCGTCCTGCCGAGATTCCCTTGCTGATGATCCGGCTGCGGGTGTTCTTCCCGATGTGAATCATCTTTGTTCCCGTGTCCGCCTGCTGGAAATTGTTCGTGACGGCAACGGAGTAGAACTCAGAGGAGGAATTGTCTCCCTTGAGGATTGTTGAAGGGTATTTCCAAGTGATTGCCGACCCGGTTTCCACCTGAGTCCAGGACAGATGGCTCCCGCTGCCCTTGCACAGACCTCTCTTGGTCACGAAGTTGAAAATACCTCCGCGTCCCTGCGCGTCTCCCGGGTACCAGTTCTGGACTGTTGAATATTTCACTTCCGCATCCTTCTCCACGACAATCTCAACCACAGCTGCGTGAAGCTGGTTTTCGTCCCTCATCGGGGCGGTGCATCCCTCCATATAACTCACATACGAACCTTCGTCTGCTACAATCAGTGTCCTCTCGAACTGGCCCGTGCCCTTGGCGTTGATTCTGAAGTAGCTGGAAAGTTCCATCGGGCAGCGCACCCCCTTGGGAATATAGCAGAATGAACCGTCGCTGAAAACGGCCGAGTTCAGGGCCGCGTAGAAATTGTCGCCCACCGGCACGACCGATGCGAGATATTTTCTCACAAGGTCGGGATGCTCCCTGACTGCCTCGGAGAATGAACAGAAAATGATTCCCCTGTCAGACAATTCCTTGCGGAAGGTTGTCTTGACGGAAACCGAGTCAAAAACCGCATCTACGGCCACTCCCGCGAGGGCCGCCCTTTCGTTCAGCGGGATGCCCAGCTTGTCGAATGTTTTCTCCAGTTCAGGGTCGATTTCCTTCGGCCTGTCCGAGTCTTTCTTCGGGGCTGCATAGTAAATGATGTCCTGAAAATCGATTTCAGGTATGTCGAGATGAGCCCAGCGGGGCATTGTCATCTTCTGCCATCTTCTGAAGGCCTCCAGGCGGAACTCCAACATCCATTCCGGCTCCTCCTTCTTTGCGGAAATCAGACGGATGATGTCCTCGTTCAGTCCCTTCGGGATGAACTCTTGGTCCACATCCGTCACGAAGCCGTGCTCGTATTCCTTTTCCGCCAGTCCTTCAAGTATTTCCTTGTCTTTGTCCATATCTTCTTCCTGCTGAATGTGTCAGAACTGCTCACAAAGCAAACAGCCTGCCAATGCGGGTACAAAATTAATCATTTTCCCGGAACATTCCCCGGCATTTGCAAATATGAAAGAAGATTACCCGAACAATTCCCTCAGAACTTTCAGGGAGGCTACGTTGATGTGCGACTCAGTGTGGAATTCAAGGTATCTGAGCACCCCGTCCGCAATTTCGTTGCGGGCCTTTCCCGAAAGCGGAATCAGCATCGACTCTGCAAAGGGCTCTTTCATAAATCTTTCCACAACGGCATAATGCCCCTCCACAAATGGCAGAAGGTCTTCTGCCTGTGGGCTGAATCCCAGGGCGACGGCCAGTTCCAGAAGAAACCTCAGATGGAAGTTGCTGAAGTCCTCCCCGACAGAATCCAGCAGGAGTATGCTCCTTTCGCACCAGTCGAAAAGCCCCTCCTCGTCCACTCCCTCGCGGATGAGCCGGAAGAGCACCTCGCTGATGAACATCGTCATCGCGTTTTTGTAGAGATTGCCTCTGATGCCGTTCAGGGAATGTCTGAGGGCAAGATTTGATGCAGTGAAGAGATTGGAACGGCTGCTAGTCGTAATGTCCGCTTCAAGAAGATTCAGAGGCTGGAGCAGGGTCATCACCGCTTTCTTCCCGACACCCCGTACAAGAAAACCCCGCCGTCCGTACCTCCTGCTGAGAGTGTGGACAACGACGGCATTCTCACCGTATTTGGTGGTGTGAAGTACAATAAGGTCAGTGTTTTCCGTCATTTTTTTCCAGCCAGGCAGCCATAGCCCTCAAGGCTTTGCCTCTGTGGGAGACAGCATTCTTCTGCTCCTCGGAAACCTCGGCCAGCGTCCTGTCAGGATAGTCGTCCGCGATGAAGACCGGGTCGTAGCCGAAGCCGCCGTTCCCTGATTTTGCCAATGCAATTTTCCCCTCAAGTGTTCCCTCGAAATAATGTTTCTTCCCGTCAATTATCAGTGTAACAACACTTTTGAAGCGTGCCGTGCGGGTCACTTCCTTGACTTTCAGCCCAAGTGATGCAGCCATCTGAGCCTCCGTCTGAACAACTGCCAGTTCGTGAAGCAGCTTGTCCATATTCTTGTTGAAATCCTTGTCCTCCGAAGCGTATCTTGCCGTGTGGACTCCCGGTGCGCCTCCCAGGGCATCAACCTCCAGCCCCGTGTCATCCGCAAAGCAGGCGCAGTGACATCTTTCCCAGATATATTCCGCTTTCTGGCGCGAATTTGCAGCCAAAGTGTTACCCGTCTCCGGAATGTCCTCAGTAATACCCATCTGTGCAGGAGTAACGAGCTCAAATCCCCCGCCTAAAATTTCTGATGCCTCACGCAGTTTGCCGCTATTGCCCGTTGCAAAAACCATTTTTTTCATAAAACTGCTTTTTATTCTCTGTAATTCGGCTGCAAAGGTATCAATTCTGCCTGAAATACGGCAAATTTTCTTAATTTTGTGCCCTCGACAAAGTTAGATATTATATATAATATTGAATATATGAGATATATGAAATATGCCGTGACGGCATTCCTCGCAACGGCCCTTGCCGTTGTCTCTTCTGCCCAGAGCAGAAGTTTCAAACTTGGACAATGGACTGAAATATACAATTCCATAGTGAAGGAGTTGAACCGTTCGTATGTGGATTCGCTCCCGGCAGACAGGATTTTCAAGGCCGGTATCGACGCGATGCTTGAAGACCTTGACCCTTACACCGTATATGTACCGGAGGAGGAGAATGAAGATTTTCAGATGATGCTTTCAAAGACCTACGGCGGCATCGGGGCAATCATCCACAAGAAAGTCGGTGAGAATGTGATTATCAATGAACCGTATGCAGGGTCTCCCGCAGTAAAGGCCGGATTGGTCTGCGGGGATGAAATCATTGAGATCGACGGTTTCCCGACAAAGGACCTGGATGCATCGCACAGCAGCGAGAGGATGAAGGGAAAGCCGGGTACGACGGTGGTTTTCAAGGTGAAGAAGGTCCGTGGCGGGGAAATCACGGATGTGCCGATTGTCAGGGAAAGAATACATCTTCCTGATGTTGAATATGTCGGAATGCTAGATGACACAACGGGTTACATCTGTCAGAGCGGCTTTACTGACGGGGTCTCCGCCGAAATACGCAGCGGCTATCTGAAACTGAAGGAGCAGGGGATGAAACGCCTTGTGCTCGACCTCAGGGGCAACGGCGGAGGACTGATGCAGGAGGCCATCAACATAGTTTCCCTTTTTGTTCCGCGCAATTCCCTCGTGGTCTCAGCAAAGGGTCTGGACCCTGCCTCATACAGGGAATATCGCACAACGACAGAACCGCTTGACACTCAAATTCCTCTGATTCTGATGGTTGACGGAGGCAGCGCCTCCTCCTCGGAGATTGTGGCAGGTGCCATCCAGGACCTTGACAGGGGAACGATAATGGGTAAGCGCACCTACGGCAAAGGTCTTGTGCAGTCCGTCCGCCCGGTGGCCTACAACGGTCAGCTGAAGGTGACGATTGCGAAATACTACACCCCGAGCGGCCGCTGCGTCCAGGCAATCGACTATAGCAGACGCAACGAGGACGGCAGCGTGGGGCACATCCCGGATTCCCTCACACACGAGTTCCGGACAGTTGGCGGCAGGATTGTTCGTGACGGTGGAGGAATCACCCCGGACGTGGATGTTGAGCCGAAATCCTACAGCAGGCTTGTCTATTCGCTGGTTCTGGGTGGCGTGATAGACAATTATGTCCTGGATTTTGTCCGCCGCAATGCTTCGATTGCCCCTCTTGATGAATTCCGTGTGACAGATGAGATTTTCGATGATTTCGTCCGTTTTGCCAAAACCCAGGAATTCGACTACCGCAGCAGTGCGGTCGCATTGTTCGACCAGATGAGGCAGGAACTTGAAAAAGACGGTCTTGCGGAAGATATGAGCGTCGAGCTCGATGCCCTGAAGAAGGCAATGGAGATGGACAAGGAAAGGTTCATCCGTCTGAAAAAGGAAGAAATCATCCCGTTCATAGAAGAGGAACTGGCTGTCCGCTACTACTACCAGGAAGCCGGCATCAGGGTCCGCCTCCGCTACGACACCCAGCTGAAAACGGCACTGGGTCTCTGACGGGGCACTCCCCATTCAATGTCATTCGCAACCGGGGCATATTCTGGCAGCCGGTTAATTGTATTTTCCGGCACGGAATTAAGGAATATGAACGGAATTTCAATACTCTGTTTTCGGTTAAACGGGTAGAAACTGTTACAATCAAGAAAGTTGAGATAATATCAAATAATTGTCTAACTTTGCTGCCTTTGGAAGTGACCGATGCAAGACTATGCCTAAAATTTTCATCTCATACAAACGCCAGGACAAGGACAAGGTTTTCCCTATTGTCGATCAAATCAGGAAGGAAACGGGAATTGACTGCTGGATAGACCTTGAAGGGATTGAAAGCGGTGACCAGTTCCAGAATGTCATCGTCGATGCCATTGACAATGCGGATATTTTCATTTTTATGCTTTCCCGGAATTTTATTGCCCCCTACAGGGATGAAAGGACCGGTAAGATTGATCTCAGAAAGCAGACCTTCCCCGAGAAGGAAGTGATGTATGCTCTTCGCCACGACAAGAGGATAGTCCCTGTCAGCATTGACGGAACAAAAGTTTATGACTGCAAATGGCTGGAATTCAACTGCAGCGGTCTGGACTGCATTGACTGGAAAGATGAATCCCAGCGCTGCAAATTGCTGCGGAATCTCAGACAGTGGACTGGAAAATCGGTGGCAAATGACAGCACTTTGCAGATTACACCGCCCAAGCCTGAACCAAGAAAATCCAGGATTGCGGAGAGTGGAGTTATAAGGAAAATTGCTGTCGTTTGTGCAGCTGTTCTTTTGTCGGGAATGTTGATTTGGGGGCTTGTCGCTTTGTTTTCATCTTCAACTTTCATCGTAAAGGACCTGTCTTCGTCTTCCAGCGCCAACTGCTACATCGTTTCTCAATCCGGGACCTACAAATTCAAACCAGTGAAAGGGAACAGTTCTGAGTCTGTCGGTCAAGTCGCTTCCGCAGAAGTTCTTTGGGAGACTTTCGGTACATCGGAATCACCGTCCAAGGGTGATTTGATAAGAAAAGTTTCATTTGCCGATGGATTTGTCAAATTTTCAATGGCTGACACATTTCGTGAGGGCAACGCCCTCATCGCTGCCAGGGACGCTTCCGGTAACATTCTCTGGTCCTGGCACATCTGGCTGACAGACCAGCCAAAGGGCCAGGCCTACAACAATGGTGCGGGCGTGATTATGGACCGTAACCTCGGTGCCACATCCTCAACCAAGGGTGATGTCGGTGCCCTCGGATTGTTGTATCAGTGGGGCAGGAAGGATCCGTTCCTGGGTTCCTCATCAATCATCGATAACATCGAAGCAGAATCCACCATCACCTGGCCATCCCCAGTGTCCTCGTCTTCAAGTACAGGTACAATATCCTTCGCCACTTCTCATCCTACCACGTTCATTACATCTGACAGCAATAATTACGATTGGTATTACACCGGCAGCAGTTCGACTGACAACACCCGTTGGAGGTCAAGTAAGACAGTCTACGATCCTTGTCCCGCTGGTTGGCGAGTTCCCAACGGTGGCAGCGACGGTGTCTGGTCAAAGGCTTTCGGTACAAGCAGTTCCTGGGGAAACTCATCCAATTGGGATTCCTCGAACAAAGGAATGGACTTCTCCGGAATTGACAAAAAGTTAGATTCTTCCGGTCCGATTTGGTATCCTGCGTCCGGTTATCGCAACTCCAGCGATGGGGCCCTGAGCCTTGTTGGAGGCAACGGTAGCTATTGGTCTGTATCCCCTAATGGCAAGTATGCGTTCAGCCTGGGCTTCAACGACAATGGCTGCATCGATCCGGCGAACTACAACTATCGGGCTAGCAGGCGGTCTGTCCGGTGCCTCCAAGAATAAGTCTTAATCAGCGGGTCCGTGTGCTCCAGCGGAGCCGGAGCACACGGACCTGCATTTTGAGTCCTTCCCGGCTTGTCCCTCCGCGTCCTTCCTTTGTTGCACGTCCTTGCTTTCTTCCCGGCTTGCCCCGTCGCGTCATTCCCGGCTTTGACCGGGAATCCCCTCCCGAGTAAAATGAAACCAGTGAGCAAGAGGATGCCCCACAACGCTGTCAGAGGCACACTCTTGCTCACTGACCCTCTTCAGAAGCCTCCAGTGAGCAGAGACCCCCTCCCCAGTGACCTCTAAGGCAGGTGTCTGCTCACTGGAAAAATTTTACTGAATGGAAACAAAAATATATATTTGCCTTTAGCGAAGAATGCTGTGCAGGCAGAAGAGAAGGAAGAGTAGGGAAAAGGTATGAAAAATTATTATCACATGTTCGCGAATGGTGCTGATGCGAAGAATTTTATTACAAGCGAAGAAGAGATGGTGTCAGCATTCAATCGTGTCGGATTGTGCAGTTCGCTGACCGGAGTGTCCGTTTTGTCATTTTCAATAGAGGACTCACACCCGCACATTCTGCTTTGGGGCACAGACCGTGACTGCCGGAGATTCAAGGATTATTATGAGGATATATCGTCACGCTGCATAGCACGCAGGCGTGGCTCCCTTGACGGTGTCCTGTTGCATTGTGAATTATATGAAGTGACTGACCTGTCATATCTCAGGAATGTTGCGATGTACACTGTCATCCAGGCGACAAAAGATGGCAAGGCGGTAATGCCGTATGACTATCTGTATGGGAGCGGGGCACTTTATTTCCGGTCTGGGAGATATGTACTTCCGTGGAATATAGATGAATCCGGGAATGTGCTGGAACCTGTGATGTTCAAGAACTTGTCTTTCCGTGAGAAACGAAGTGTCTGTGGATCTACTTTCCAGATTCCTGATGAATGGCTTGTCAGCAATGGCTATATCCTTCCTACCAACTATGTTGATGTAGGTCGCTTTGAGGATATTTACAGAACTCATAACTGTTACCGTGTCTTTATGGCATCGGGGAAAGACAAGTACAAGGATGTTCTGGACAAAATGGCATCAGTCAGAGGTTTGATGATAGAGGATATTGAAGCCAGAAGATTGTGTGAAACTATGTGCCTGACCCTTTTTGGAAGGAAGGGCACGCGTCATATTACTCCTGAAGAGCGGATTGTTCTTGCCCGGGAACTCCACAGACATTACAACCTGTCAGTCCGCCAACTTTCTACTTTGACAAAACTGCCTGAAGAGGAACTGAGGAAATATCTCGCCTGATCAAGTTTGTTATATGGCTATGACATCTGTGACATTGTTGTAGCCAGAAAGGACAGAGTTGATTGTGACAGTCTTCTTGACCGGGAATCTATCCCACAACCCAGACGAGCACGTGGCGGTCGAAGGTGATGTATTCCAGTTCGAAGTCCTCTTCGTAGCCGTCCTTGTGGATGAAGGTTGCTTCGAGTTCGCCTTCGCCCTTGGGATTGAACTTCTCGACCTCAATCTGCTCGGAGAAATCCACCCTGTTCTGGGACATTCTCTTGAAAATGGCTTCCTTGGCGCACCAGTAGATTGCGAGCTGCTCGTTTCTCTTCTCGTCGTCCAGGTCTTCGATTTCGTCTTCGGAAAGAGCTTTTTTTTCGACTGCGGAGAAATCCCGGTCAAGTGACTCTATGTCGATTCCCAGGTCATCCTCATCGTGGGTAATGATGGCGACATATCTGTCAGTGTGTGTGATGCTTATGTTTGTGATGCAGTTCTCCAGGTAAGGCTTGCCGTTGTCGTGGTGATTGAGGTACATCTTGTCCTCGAAAACCTCATTCAGAAGGGCTCTCACAGCAAGTTTCTGCTTGCGCTGGTTCTCACTCCTGATGAGGGAGATTTCCTCCATCTCGTCTGCCGGCACGGAACAGAGGTTTTTAAGTTCTTCCTCCGTCTCTGTGATCTGCCAGACGGAAACTTCCGCTTTGTTGTCAAGTGTCTTTCTAAGATATAGTCCCATATTAAGTTGATATTCAGCTATGAAGATATGCTCCCTGATGACACTCCGAGATACGACAAACGTGTGCGCGTCATATCGACCCGCACGGCATATCCGTCTGATTCCTCGGAGTTTGTCCTGATGACAGTGAAGACGAGTTCCGACAGCGGATCGTCAGACTTGTTGTCCGCCGCAGAATTCCGGTCTGTCATTATTTGACTGGGAGGTTCCAATTCGTATTTGTTTTAATCCAATAAATTCTCGGCAAATATAGTTATTTTTTATATATTTGCGCCGTTTTGAGAGAAAAGGAAACAAATATATACGGAATTATAAATATTTACGAATTATGGAATTTTTGACAGACGAGAAACTTGTTATTGTCGGTGCCGGCGGAATGATCGGTTCCAACATGGTTCAGTCAGTGCTTATGCTCGGTCTTACTCCGAACATCTGCCTTTACGACATTTATGAACCGGGTGTTCACGGCGTTTACGATGAAATGTGCCACTGCGCCTTCCCTGGTGCCAACCTTTCCTACACCGTTGACCCTGAGGTTGCCTTCACCGGCGCCAAGTACATCATCTCTTCAGGCGGAGCACCCCGCAAGGAAGGTATGACCCGTGAAGACCTGCTCAAGGGCAACTGCCAGATTGCAGCCGACTTCGGTGAGAACATCAGGAAATACTGCCCTGACGTAAAGCACGTTGTGGTTATTTTCAACCCTGCCGACGTGACTGCCCTCACGGCCCTCATCCACTCCGGTCTCAAACCGAACCAGCTCACCTCACTCGCAGCCCTCGACTCGACCCGTCTCCAGCAGCAGCTTGCTCAGGAATTCGGTGTTCAGCAGGACAAGGTGGCAGGAGCCTACACTTACGGCGGACACGGCGAGCAGATGGCTGTCTTTGCTTCAAAGGCCACCATTGACGGCAAACCGCTGTCTGAGCTTCCTCTCTCAGAGGAGCGCTGGGCTGAGATCAAGCATATGACAACCCAGGGAGGTTCCAACATCATCAAACTTCGCGGACGCAGCTCATTCCAGAGCCCTGCCTACCAGGCTGTCAAGATGATTGAAGGTGCTATGGGCGGACAGTCATTCACCTGGCCTGCAGGCTGCTATGTCAACTGCGACAAATGCGG
>CAMEBJ010000010.1 GCA_945912085.1 uncultured Bacteroidales bacterium
GCGAGACCTCCGGGGACTGCCTTTTCGCCGACAGGGCAGGCTCCTACCAGCGTTACCAGGGCAAGAAACTCGCCGACCGCTTTGATGCGTATTCCTACTACTATCTTTCGCTTTCGGTGGACAGCAACAATGCCGGAAGGGGCAGGGGAGGACTTCAGAAAGCCCTCGGCTCAATCAAGGTCAAATGCACGGTCATCGGAATAGACAGTGACAGTCTCTTTCCCGTTGAGGAGCAGAAATATATGGCATCGTGCATAAAGGATGCAGAATATTTTGAAATTACATCAGATTTCGGCCACGATGGTTTCCTTCTCGAATGGGAGCAGCTGACGAAGATAATCGAGCCTCTGCTTGGACAGAGGTAAATATTTGATATATAAATATATACACAGTAAAATAGTAAATATATAACAATTATTATATATGCAAGTGATGAAATTCGGCGGCACTTCCGTCGCCACCACCGATGCGATGTCAAAGGTCGTGGACATTGTCTCAAAGGCAGTGGAGCGTGACCGCACCATACTTGTTGTTTCCGCAATCAGCTGCTGCACGGACACCCTTATCAACATAGGTAATCTTGCCGCAAGGCGTGACGAGTCCTACAAGGAACTGATTGACGCATTGCAGGAAAGACATCACGGAATTATCCGGGAACTCCTGCCTCTGGAGAAGCACGAGGAGTCACTGGAAGTCTGTGATTCCCTTTTCGACTCTCTCAGGGGAATTGCTCAGGGTGTGTGCCTTCTTGGAGAACTTTCTCCGGCAAGTCTTGACGCAATCCAGAGTTTCGGCGAATTGTGGTCCACGAAAATCCTTGCCACCAAGCTGGCTTCCATAGGGATTGCAACCAAGTGGGTGGATTCGCGCGAGATTATCAGGACCGTCTCCCGCGGAGGGAAGAACGTGGCCGATGTCCAGAAGACCTATTACAAGGTCAATCAGATGATTGAGAAGAATCCTATTACCCAGCTTTTCGTGCTGCCGGGATTCATCGCTTCCGACAGCTGCAAAAGGACGACGACTCTCGGAAGGGGAGGATCTGACTATTCCGCCTCATTGTTCGCAGTCGGGTGCAACGCGCGCATTCTGGAAATATGGACCGATGTGCCGGGTATGATGACGGCCAATCCGAAAATCGTCCCAACGGCACGCACAATCAAGCACATATCCTACCGTGCGGCTTCCGAACTCTCACATTTCGGGGCGAAGGTGATTTACCCGCCGACTATCCAGCCGGTCATCTCCGAGGGTATCCCAATCTATGTGAAAGACACTTTCGAGCCGGAGGCTTTCGGAACGCTCATCGAGAAGAATCCTCCTCGCGGGAGGGAGAAGCTCATCGGGATATCCAACTCCGATGACATCGCCCTGCTTTCTCTGGAGGGAAGCGGGATGGTCGGCATTCCGGGATTCTCCAGCAGGCTTTTCGAGACTTTGAGTCAGAACGACATCAACATCATACTCATCACTCAGGCCTCTTCAGTGCACACGATGTGCATAGCCGTGTCTTCGAAGGATGCGGAAAAGGCAAAGGAGGCTGCCGACAGGTGCTTTGCCTACGAAATCTCCCTTGGGAAACTCAATCCGCTGAAGGTTGAGAAGGGTTATTCCATCGTCTGCCTCGTGGGGGACGACCTTCTGAACCAGAGCGGTTCCACTGGCAGGATGCTGGCAGCTTTGGGAAGGCACAGCATTCCGGTAAGGGCGATTGCTCAGGGCTCTTCCGAAAGGAATGTCTCGGTCATCATCTCCTCCAAGGATGCGGATGCCGCTATTCTTCACATTCACAATGAGTTCTTTGACAAGACTACGCTGAAGGACATCAATCTCTTCATCGCTGGTTTCGGGGTTGTGGGCAAGGCCCTTGTGGACATCATCGCCCGCAACGGGGAAAAGATAGCGCAGCGCACGGGCAAGAGACTTCACGTGTGCGGATTGTCCAACAGCCGCAAGTTCGTCATTGACAAGTCCGGACTGAATCTTGACAATGCAGGTGAGTTGCTCGCAGGAGGCGAGAGCGCTGCGGATGAGGCTTATTTTGAAAGGCTTGCGGAACTTTCCCTTGAAAACTCCGTGTTCGTGGACTGCACAGCCTCCTCTGACATAGCCTACAAGTATATGAACCTTTTCAAGAGCGGCTATTCGGTGGTTGCCTGCAACAAGATTACCTTCTCTGCTCCGTACAAGCAGTACAGGATGTTGAAACAGTCGGCCCTTGAGAATGGGGCGTCACTGAAATATGAAACAACCGTCGGCGCGGCTCTCCCGATTCTGGAGTCCATTTCCCGCAGTGTCAACAGCGGAGATGAAATCATCCGCATCGAGGCCGTACTTTCAGGAACGCTGAACTACATCTTCAGCACCTACAAAGGTGGCGAAGGCGGAACATTCGCCCAGGTGGTAAGGCAGGCTCAGGATGCGGGCTATACCGAGCCGGACCCGCGTCTGGATTTGAGCGGAAGGGATGTGCTCCGCAAACTGCTCATCCTCTCCCGTGAGGCCGGAGTGGGCATCGACGAGAAGGATGTGGAGATTTGCCCAATTCTGGGTCCGGAGTTCTTCTCCGTGAAAATCCCAGAGTTCTACAAGATGCTGGAGCAGAATGAGGAAGTCTTTGCTGCAAGGTACAGGGAAGCGGACAGCAAAGGTCTCAGGCAGAGATTCGTTGCATCCCTTGTAAAGGATGAGAACTCTCCTTTCGGCTACAGGGCCAGAATCGGTCTGGAGAATGTCGCTCCGTCAAATCCTCTGTTCAACCTCTGCGGAACGGACAATTCGGCCATCATCACGACCGAGTTCTATCCTTCTCCTCTGGTCGTTCAGGGAGCAGGTGCCGGTGCGCGTCAGACTGCCTCAGGGGTGCTCAATGACATTCTTCAGTAGGTACTGCCTGTCTTTTCGGACGAAGCGGGTATCCCTGTCGCGTCTGTCGAAGATGGGAAGTTTGTAATGGAATATTAAAAAGAATAAAAAAATAACGATGAAAGTAGCAGTAGTAGGTGCCACAGGACTGGTAGGCACCCGTATGTTGGAAGTGCTTGCGGAAAGGAACTTCCCCGTAACAGAACTCTATCCCGTGGCCTCGGCAAAATCTGTTGGCCGCAAAATAACATTCCAGGGCAAAGAATACTCGGTGGTCAGCGCAGATGACGCAATTGCTGCCCGTCCGGATCTGGCCCTCTTCTCCGCTGGAGGAAGCACTTCCGCAGAACTGGCTCCGAAATTCGCTGCCGTGGGCTGCCGCGTGGTTGACAACTCCTCACAATGGAGAATGGACCCGACCAAGAAACTCGTCGTTCCGGAAATCAACGGGGATGTCCTTGAGGAGTCCGACTACATCATTGCAAACCCGAACTGCTCCACAATCCAGATGCTCCTGCCTCTGGCTCCCCTGCACAAGGCATTTAGAATCAAGAGGATAGTTGTCTCAACCTACCAGTCAGTGACAGGAACGGGCTACAAGGCCGTGGATCAGATGAAGGCTGAGAGGGATGGAAAGAAGTGGGGAGAATACCCTGCCGTTTACCCTTATCCGATCGACCAGAACATTCTTCCTCACATTGACTCCTTCCTTGAGACCGGTTACACCAAGGAAGAGATGAAGATGGTCAACGAGACCCACAAGATTCTCCGTGACGACACCATCGGCGTTTCCCCTACAACCGTCCGCGTGCCAGTCCAGGGAGGTCACTCCGAGTCCGTCAACCTTGAATTCGAGAAGGACTTCACCCTTGAGCAGGTCCGCTCCCTGATGGAGAATATGCCGGGAGTCATCGTTCAGGACGACCCTCAGAACAACATCTACCCTATGCCTCTGTTCGCCTGGGGCAAGAATGAGGTCTTCGTGGGCCGCATCCGCCGTGACCCTTCAGTGAAGTCCGGACTGAATTTCTGGTGCGTCGCAGACAACCTTCGCAAAGGCGCCGCTACCAATGCGGTGCAGATTGCCGAGCTGCTCATCGAAAAAGGTTTCCTGCCAAAATAATTTTTGAGATTTGCTGACTTATACTATCTTTGCGGTACCAAAAACTCCTAATTAATTTCTAAAAACTTATGAGACAAACACTTAGGCGTGTAATTGCCCTTTTATGGGGGGTTCTTATCGCATCAGTATGCGCATTCGCGCAGGTCACAACTTCATCAATCAGGGGTTCGGTCAATGACAAATCGGGGGCTGTTGTCGGCGCTCCGGTCGTTGCCGTGCACACACCTTCCGGCTCCTCATTCTATGCCGTGACAGACAAGAACGGAGCCTATCGTATCAACGGTCTTAATCCGGGCGGTCCTTACACAGTGACAATCGAAATGCTTGGATACCGTAAAGTAGAAACCAACGGTATCTATGCACCTCTTGGTGAGACAATTACAGTCAATGCTACTCTCGAAGAGGAAGCTCTGAACCTTGAGGCGGCAGTCTTCACCGCAGACGCAACGGATTCAGGAATGAACATCAGCCGTTCAGGTGCGGGTACATCCGTCAGCCTCAAGACTATGACGGCTCTGCCTACTACCAGCAGAAGCCTCAATGATGTGCTGAAACTCACTCCTCAGGCATCTTCAACATCCAACGGACTTGCAATCGGTGGAGGTAACTACAGGTCATCTTATGTGACTGTGGACGGTGCGGCATTCAACAATGCTTTCGGTATCGGATCCAACCTTCCTGCCGGGGGAACTCCTATTTCCCTCGATGCGCTTGAGCAGATGTCAGTCAACATCACTCCGTTCGATGTCCGTCACTCAGGTTTCACAGGCGGTGCAATCAATGCTGTGACCAAGAGCGGAACAAATGAATGGCATGCTTCAGTGTACGACTATTTCACCAGTGAGCAGCTCAAAGGTGACAGAGTGGAGGACAATGTCGTTTCTCTCTCCAAGTCAATCAACAATATCACCGGTGTGACCCTCGGAGGTCCGATCATCAAGAACAAACTCTTCTTCTTCGTGAATGCAGAGTACATCGTGGACAAGGTTCCCGGTTCGACGAAGGTCGTAAGACAGAATGACAGTGAAACTTTCGGCGGCAGCACAGGAAAGGTTCGTCCTACAGAAGCCTTTATGAATGAGGTAAAGGATTATCTTGCAAAGACCTATGGCTATGACCCGGGGCGTTACCAGGGCTACTCCCTCAGTACTCCGGACTGGAAGATTATGGCCCGTGTTGACTGGAACATCACTCCTGAACACAGGTTCAACATCCGCTTCAGCCACACCAAAAACTACGATTCGAATTCTCCTTCATCTTCAGTGAACCCTCTGGATCCGAATCCTTACAACAGGAATAAATACGGAAGAACATCCGAATATGCGCAGTTCTTCGAGAGCTCCCGTTACTATCAGGAGCAGAACTTCACTTCACTTGCCGCCGAGCTCAACTCAAGTTTCCTCAACGGTACCGTGAACAACAAGTTCCGTCTCACCTGGTCACACCAGAACGAGCCGCGCAGCTTCGTGGGAGATCTCTTCCCTACGGTTGACATTCTTGAGGCCATCGACACTGACGGAGACGGCACCAACGACACCCGTGCACTCATTACTTCATTCGGACCGGATCCGTTCACTTACGGTAACCTCCGTGATGTCCAGACTGTCATTGCAACGGATGAGGTAACCATCACCAAGGGCATCAACGACATCGTTGCAGGTCTCCAGTTCGAGTGGAATGACACCAAGAACGGCTTTATGCAGGGTGGTGCAGGTTACTATGTTTACAATTCCTGGGAGGACTTCAAGAACAATGCAGCTCCTGCAGCCTTCGCAATCCCTCATGCAAACCGTGATGATCTCAAGCAGGTTTACCCTGCATTCCAGTATATGCAGGCTTCTGCATATGTACAGGATGAAATCAATTTCAGCGACTATTTCAAACTCACTGCAGGTCTGCGTTTCGAGATGCCTTTCTATCCTACAATCGAAGGCAATGAGAACAAGGAATTCCTCTCTCTAGCAAAAGAGGGAACAAGCCTCTACGGACACTCTACTGCAGATATGCCTAAGGCACGCCTGAATGTCTCTCCGCGCATCGGTTTCAACTGGGACATCCTCAAGAACAGGAATCTCATTCTCCGTGGCGGTACAGGTATCTACACAGGACGTATCCCATTCGTATGGATTGTTTCTGCAGCAGGCAACAGCAACTGTCTCCAGGCTCAGTACATCACCTCCACAGACGGAACTTCGTCAGGAGCAGACATCAATGCAACGGTTTCAGATGCTCCTAAGTTCCACACATCAGTCAGCGAAATCCTCACAGACCTTTACGGCGGAACATTCAAGGCAAAGGATCTTCCTGCGCCGACCGCAGCGACGATTCTCGACAAGAAACTGACAATGCCGACAACCTGGAAGTCATCCCTCGCTCTCGAAGGACGCATCCCGGGAGGTATCAAGGCAACTCTCGAGGGAATCTACAATTACGACATCACTTCCGTTTACTGCTACAAACTCGGTCAGAAGGAAGTTGAAGGCGGTGTCCAGCTCCCTGGCGAGCCTGGTCCAAGAAAGAAATGGGCTTCTGAGCAAATAAAAAACTCAGCCAAAAAGAAAAAGGATGTAACTCCATATTACATTTCCAACACTCCGAAAGGAATGCACGGCTACTACTATTCAGTGACAGCTCAGTTGCAGAAGGATTTCAATTTCGGACTCTCCCTTATGGCAGCCTACACCCACAGTTCTTCAAAGACTGCGTCAGATGCCATCGGAGACCAGATCTCCTCAGCCTACAACACGATGACCTACACTGCGAACGGTTCCAACACTCCTGAACTCGGTTACGCTACTTACGTTTCTCCTAACCGATTCATCGCAAACATCAGCTACCGTATCCAGCAGGGCAGGAAGGGAACCACCACAATAGGTCTCTTCTACGAGGGCTTCAATCACTGCTATGTCGGAAGCTATTCATACTCAAGATATTCCTACACTATGCCGAACCAGACAGGTGACGGCGGTGCAGCCAACCTCATCTACGTTCCTACATCTGAGGAACTTAAGGGAATGCCATTCTCTTCAGACAGCAACAGGGATGAATTCGAGGCCTTCATCGCAGGTGACAAGTATCTGAGCAAGCACAGAGGAGAGTACTCTACAAGAGGCGGGGCTGTTGCTCCTTGGCAGAGCAGGTTCAACTTGAAGATCACCCAGGATATCAACTTCAACACTGAGCGCAGGAAAACCCACACAATCCAGCTTGGTCTCGACATCAACAATGTCGCAAACCTGCTCAACAGCAACTGGGGTCTCACTGACCGTCTGAGCACAGACAGCATCCTGACCTACAAGAGTAACAAATACACTTTCACTGCTCCTACCTGGACTAAATACAACAGCACATATTCAACCTGGAATATGCTTCTGAGCGTCCGTTACTTCTTCTAGCAGAGAGATTCTCTGAAACATAGAAATCCTCCGTACGGGATATCCCTCGCCTATCGGCGTCGGTTTATAAAAGAATTACAACAACACTTTTCCCGCACGGATTCCATACGAAAAGGGCTGGACTGTCTTCGGACTGTCCGGCTCTTTTTGCATTCAAATTCGTCCAATCTTAACTGAATATTATTCCGGGGAGAGTCGGAGTCCGACTGCAGTAGGAAATGCGTAAGGCAGCCGATGTGGGATTACAGCGGAATCATCACCAGACGGCGCTTCTCGAAATGCGCCAGGTAGCGGAAGCCCAGGGATTTGACCAGGGCTGAATATTCCCCGAACCTGCATCCCGGACGCGAGGGATCGTGCGAGTCTGAGCCTAGACTGATGACCTCCCCGCCGAGCTCTTTGTAGCGCAGGAGGATGTCCTTGTCCAGAACCGGAGTGCGCCCTTTGTAGTCCTGGTAACTTTTGGTGTTGATTTCCAATGCCTTGCCTTCTTGGGCAAGGTAGGTCAGCATTTCATCGAGGATGTCACTGAAATCTTTGTACAGGATGCTTGCCTGAGGGTAGGGGGCATAGCGGGCCACATAGTCATAGTGCCCCATTACGTCGAAATCTCCCATCCAGGTCATCTCCCTGTAGATGGTCTCAAGGTAATACCCGTAGGCCTGCTTCCAGGTTTTTTCCTGATAGTAACCTCCCCAGAACGGGTCGGTCCCGTCCAGATAGTGCACCGAAGCGATGACCTGGTCGAAACTGTTCTCTGCCAGTACCTTGCGAATCTTCTCGTGGCAGGAGCAGTACATTCCTACTTCGATTCCCTTCAGGATTTTCAGATTCGGGATTTCCCGGGAAACCCTGTCAATTTCCGCCTGCTGGGCCTTTATGTCAAATTCCTCGGGAACCCTGTCCTCGTGGTCGGCCTTCATTTCCGGTACGTAGAAATCGCAATGGTCGGTGAAGCAAATCCCCTCAAGACCAGCCTCCAGCGCTGCCTTTGACGATGCCTCCACAGATGTTTTGTGGCCGTCAAATGAGAATTGGCTGTGATTGTGATTGTCGTATAGTCTCATCGCACTAAAAAAGTGCCGCGAAAATACTAAAATTTCACTATTTTTGCAGATTGTGTGCGAAAAGATTTAACAAGTAAATATTAACTAAAGAAAAGAGATGATTACATTCGGTTTTAAGAATAAATTCAGCGGACTTATGAGGGCCGTTGCGGCCATTGCGCTGGGAACGGTGATGGTAATCAATCCGCACGCCTCTCTGGTGCTGGTGGTCAAGATTGTGGCTGCATTCCTGATTGCTTCGGGAGTGGTTTCCGCTGTCTATGGAATAATCAACAGACTCAGAGGCGCTATGAGCCTGATGCTGACCAATGCCTTTGTGGACATCATCCTGGGCGTGGTTCTCTTCATTTTCCCGACTCAGGTTGCAAGCATAATCCTTGTCATCCTGGGCATCGGCCTTCTCGCCCTGGGAATCTTCCAGATTGTTGTGCTCGGAAGTACAGCAGGCGTACTGGGAACTGCTTTCGGCTTCTTCGTGATGCCGATTCTCTGCGTTCTGGGAGGCACCTTGATTCTTTTCAATCCTTTCGGCTCCCAGATGATGCTTACTCTTGTGGGAGGAATAGCCCTGATAGTTTACGGAGTTTCCGAACTAGTGGCATCCTGGAGGATGAACAAGGCACAGAAGGTCTATGAGGCGAAGTTCATGGAACATCAGAAGGAGACCCAGGCCAAGTCAGACTCCATTCCGGGAGTCAAGGATGTCGACTACAAGAAAGTTGACGAGCAGTAAAACGACCTCCGAGAATGATTCCAAAGGAGACGGTTGAAAGGATAATCGACACGGCCCGTATCGAGGAAGTGGTTGGTGATTTCGTCGCATTGAAGCGGCGGGGTGCCAACTACATTGCCTGTTGTCCATTCCACAACGAGAAGACCCCGTCGTTTTCTGTCTCTCCGGCCAAGGGAATCTACAAATGTTTCGGCTGCGGAAAGTCCGGCACTGCCGTGGGCTTTGTGATGGAGCACGAAAATATGTCGTATGTGGAGGCTCTGAAATATCTCGGTGCGAAGTACCACATTGAGGTGGTTGAAAAGGAGGAGAGTGCGGAGGACATTGCAAAAAAGCAGCACGGGGAAAGCCTTATGCTCGTCTCGGACTTTGCCTGGAAATTTTTCATAAGCCAACTTGACACCCCTCAAGGGAAGGCAGTAGGCTATCAGTATTTCAAGTCGAGGGGACTTGAGGATGCCACCATAGAAAGGTTCGGTCTCGGCTGGGCACCGGTAGGAAAGGACCTGCTGGTGAAGAAAGCCCGTGAGGCTGGTTTCAAGGAGGAGTTCCTGACAGAAACGGGATTGGCCGTCAAACGCGATGACGGTACTCTCGTGGACAGGTTCTATGACAGGGTGGTCTTTCCGATTCATTCGGTGAGCGGTCGTGTGGTGGCTTTCGGCTGCCGTACCCTGCGCAGCGACAAGACAGTCGCGAAATATGTGAACTCTCCCGAGAGTGAGATATACATCAAGAGCAGGACCCTCTATGCCCTGCATCTGGCGAAGAATGAGATTGCCCGTCAGGACAGGTGCATCCTTGTCGAGGGCTACCTCGACGTCATCTCGATGCATCAGCTGGGGATTACCAATGTGGTGGCTTCCTGCGGAACTTCCCTTACTGTCGAGCAGGTCAGGCTGATCCACAAGTTCACCGACAACATAGACATCATATATGACGGAGACTCAGCCGGCATCCACGCCTCGCTCAGGGCCATCAAGCTCGTCCTGGAGGACGGAATGAACCCTCACATAGTTCTTCTGCCTGATGACGATGACCCGGATTCATATTCCAGAAAACACACTCTGGAAGAGGTCAGGGACTTCATATCGACCCACGAGCAGGATTTTGTGGACTTTATGGTGGACAACCTTCTGGCCGGTTCGAAAGACCCTCTGAAAATGGCGGAATTCATCAATGAACTTGCCGACACCATAGCCCTGATTCCGGATCCGGTCAAGAGGTCCGTCTATGTGGAGTCCTGCGCCGAGAGATTCAATGTGGCCTCTACCATTCTTTTCGAAAGAATCAGGCAGAAACGCCAGGAGAGAATCGAGGCGGAAAGAAAGCGGCAGGAAAGGGAGGAAAACCTCCAGGGAGCCGCTCGGGAGGGGAGTATGCCGGCTCGGGAAGATGTGCCTCAAACAGCAGTTCCAGACAGTGGTGAGTCAGCCTCTCAGAAAGTTGTTCTCAATGATCCATATCTCGCGCCTTGTGAAAAGGAAATCCTGTCCTTCGTCCTGAACAACGGGGACGAGCTTCTTGAGTTTGACGTTGATTCGGATATGTATTCCGAGGAACCCGTGACCGTTGCCGATTTCATCGATTCCGCCCTTGATGCCGACAAAGAGGATTTCGTCAATGAAATATATTACAGGGTATATGAAGAATATTTCACTCTCCTGGATGAGGGACTGGACCATTCCCAGATTCAGCAGAGGCTGATGAACGGTCAGGACAGGGACATCGCACAGGTTGCCACGGAACTGATTATCCCGAAATACACCCTTACGGTCAGCAATTACCAGAATTCGATGACTGCTTTGCAGACCACTCTTGTTACCTATGTGCCAAGGGCAATACTCGTCTACAAGGTAAAGCGGCTGGAAAAACAGATGAGGGAGTGTTCCCTTGAGTTGAAGACTGCCGGACCTGAGGAGATTACGGGGATTCTTGAGCGATTGAAGCAGCTTCAGTCCATTAACAATGTCCTGAACAAACGGCTCGGCAGAGGATTTGAGAAAAAGTAAATATTCAGAAAAAATAAGACACATATATATGGAGAAACAATTCAAAAGGACTTTAGTCACCTGCGCCCTTCCATACGCGAACGGGCCGGTGCATATCGGACACCTTGCAGGTGTGTATATCCCGGGAGATATTTATGTCAGATACCTCCGGATGAAGGGTGAGGATGTGCTTTACGTTTGCGGCTCGGACGAGCACGGAGTGCCGATTACCATCAAGGCACGCAAGGAGGGATGCACCCCTCAGGATGTGGTGGACAGGTACCACAAGATCATAAAGGATTCATTTACAGGACTTGGAATCAATTTCGACATCTATTCGAGGACTTCCTCACAGGTGCACGCGAAGAATGCATCGGCTTTCTTCCGCAAACTCTACGATGAAGGGAAGTTCATTGAAAAGGAGAGCGAGCAGTACTTCGACGAGCAGGCCGGGACTTTCCTTGCCGACCGTTACATCACGGGAACCTGTCCGCGATGCGGCTCGGAGGGTGCCTACGGGGACCAGTGCGAGAAATGCGGAGCGACCCTCAGTCCTGACGAACTGATCAATCCGAAGTCTTCCCTGAGCGGAAGCCCGCTGGTGAAGAAGCCGACCAAGCATTGGTACCTCCCTCTGGACAAGTACGAGGGATGGCTTTCCGACTGGATCCTGAATGGCCACAAGGAGTGGCGCACGAATGTTTACGGACAGTGCAAGAGCTGGATTGACGGCGGTCTGCAGCCGCGTGCGGTGAGCCGTGACCTTGAATGGGGAGTGCCTGTCCCGGTCGAGGGTGCGGAAGGGAAGGTCCTCTATGTGTGGTTTGATGCCCCTATAGGGTATATTTCAAATTCTCAGGAACTCCTTCCGCAGACCTGGGAGAAATGGTGGAAGTCACAGGACACCAGGCTTGTACATTTCATCGGCAAGGACAACATCGTCTTCCACTGCATCGTCTTCCCGTCGATGCTGAAGGCGGAGGGTTCGTACATCCTTCCGGACAATGTTCCCGCAAATGAATTCCTGAATCTCGAAGGCAACAAGATTTCCACATCGAAGGGCTGGGCAGTCTGGCTGCACGAGTATCTGGAGCAGTTCCCGGGACAGGAGGATGTGCTGCGCTATGTCCTCTGTGCCAATGCTCCGGAGACCAAGGACAACGATTTCTCCTGGAAGGACTTCCAGGCACGCAATAACAGCGAGCTCGTGGCGATTTTCGGAAACTTCGTGAACAGGGCTGTGGTGCTGACACACAAGTATTTCGGAGGCAAAGTCCCTGCGGATCTGAAGCCGGAGCCTGTCGATGCCCAGACACTTGACCAAATCAGGCCTCTGCGCGAGGCAATGGAGAGGTATCTCGATGCGTTCAAGTTCCGCGAGGCTCAGAAAGAGGCGATGAACATCGCCCGTCTGGGCAACAAATACCTCACTGACACCGAGCCTTGGAAGGTGGCAAAGACCGATCTGGACAGGACTGCTTCAATCCTGAATGTCTCCCTTCAGATCTGTGCATCCCTTGCCATTGCCTTCGAACCTTTCCTGCCGTTCTCCGCTGAGAAACTCCGTGGGATTCTCAATGTGGGCATCGATGCCGGATGTGACCACCGAGCCGGTGAAGAGGGCAGTGTGAAGGTGAATATGTATGCTGAGGGCGAGGGCCGTGCCCTTCACACCCACAGTGCCGGAAATGCTTCGGACGAGGCTGCTCCATCTTCCATTCCTGCCGAGACTGAAGGCAGGGTAGAGAAAACTCTCCTCCACTGGGATCTCCTCGGTTCCCGCACTCTCCTTCCTGAAGGCCACCAGCTCAACGAGCCTGTCCTCCTCTTCAGTAAAATCGAAGATGAGGTCATCAATGCCCAGATTGAGAGGCTGAACGCCATCCGTGCCGAACTTGAAGCTGCCGCAAAGGCTGCCGAGGCCAGGACAGTGACTCCTCAGAAGGAGGAATGCACCTTTGAGGATTTCGAGAAAATGGACATCCGCACTGCCACCGTCCTTGAGGCCGAGAGGGTTCCGAAGACTGACAAACTCCTGAAACTCACCATCGACACCGGTATAGACAAAAGGGTAATTGTCTCAGGCATAGCGGAATACTACTCTCCTGAAGATATGCTCGGCAAACAGATCTGCATCCTTGCCAACCTTGCTCCGCGCAAGATTCGCGGTATCGAGTCGAAGGGAATGATTCTGATGGCCCGCCAGAATGACGGCAAGATGCGTTTCGTCACCCCTGCCGAAACCCTTGTCAACGGTGCTGAAATAGGTTAGACCCTCCGCTATGCTGAAAACCGAATACCACAAGGACCTGACCAGGCTCAACACCTTCGGTATGAGGGTGGAGGCTAAGGCATTCATCGAGTATGACTCGGTGGCTGACCTGGTGGAATTGGACCTGGAAGGCTATCCGAGACCGGTTCTGCACATCGGAGGAGGCAGCAACCTTCTCTTTACAGGAGATTTCAAGGGAACCGTCCTTCATTCGAAAATCAAGTTCATCGAGCCGCTTGAATCCGACCCCCTGAAAATTTCCGTGGGGGCCGGAGTTGTCTTTGACGACTTCTGTAAATGGGCTTGTGACAGGCAGTTGTGGGGAGTTGAAAACCTTTCAGGCATCCCGGGAGAGGTCGGTGCGGCGGCAGTCCAGAACATAGGTGCCTACGGCGTCGAGGTCAAGGATGTCATCAGCAGGGTCTTCTGCTACGATCTCCAGGAGGAAGAATTTGTCTCTTTCGGAGTTGAGGACTGTGCCTACGGCTACCGTGACTCGATTTTCAAACATCCAGGAACAAAGGGCCGCCACATAGTTACCCACGTGGTGTTTCAACTCAATAACAACTCTGTTCCAAAGCTTGATTACGGCCATCTTAAGGATGCTGTTGATGCTGCTGCGCAGGATAGGGAACTGACTCCTCATCTTGTCAGAAAGACCGTTCTGGACATCCGAAACCAGAAACTTCCGGATCCTGCAAAAATCGGAAGCGCGGGCAGTTTCTTTAAAAACCCTATTGTTTCCCGCGTTGAGTATGAGAAGATTGCGTCTGAATATGAAAATATTCCCCATTTTGACCTCGGGGATGCTGGCGTGAAGATTCCTGCTGCCTGGATGATAGAGCAATGCGGGTGGAAAGGCCGCCGCCAGGGTGGAGCCGCCGTCTGGGAGAAACAGCCTCTGGTGATAGTCAACCATTCGGGCAATGCTTTTCCGGAGGAAATCACTGGTCTGGAAAGGAGGATAATCGAGTCGGTGAGGGCAAAGTTCGGAGTCGAGCTGTCTCCGGAAGTAGAACATATTTATTAATATTCAAGAAGATATGGGTTCATTTGTAGTTGAGGGAGGACACCGTTTGAGCGGAGTTATCAGACCGCAGGGAGCAAAGAACGAGGCTCTTGAGGTCATCTGTGCAGTGCTGCTGACA
>CAMEBJ010000011.1 GCA_945912085.1 uncultured Bacteroidales bacterium
GAACCGGTGCGAAGAATGACTTCAAATGGTATCAGAATCGCCGCAGACTGACCGGTGACCTTCACGGACAGGCTGCCCTGATCTGGTGTTGCCAGGCCCTTAGCGGGGACGTCAAACCCTATAAGGTGAAATAAGTATGAACTTCTTCGTTAAATCTTCCGCATTTCTGCTGTCAGCCCTGCTCTGCCTTTGTGCGTGTTCGAAGGAAAAGAATTATCCGCCTCTTAATGGTGGCGGGTACAAGCCCGACGAGGATGCATCCAGTCTTGTGGATTTCGAAGGAACTGCCGACCCGGTCAGCTGCGGAAAGAATCTGGTCAGAAGATTCATCGAGATTCCCCAGTCAAACTGGGGACGCACCGATGCGGGTAAGAAACCGAGTTCTTTCGTGACCTATCCGGACGTATGTGCCTATCTGGGTGCTTTCTGGTTCCTTGAGGCTGCCGTTGACAATGCGATTTTGAAAAAGGATGATCAGGCAAAGGCTGAGGCCCTTGAACTTATGCAGGGGATGGTGGACAAGTACAATGACGTAATCACCGGCAAGACCACCTACACGGACTCCAAAGGAAATGCCAGGCCTTTGGTGACCGACCTTCTCTGGAGGCACGAGAGCAACAGGGTTGACTATTACATCTTCGGAGCGATCTCCCTGCACATTGCCTCAATTATGGAGAACCCGGCATACTCTTCCGTGAAGTTTCCCCAGACAAGGGACGAGTACCTGAAGTTCGGGCTTGAATACGCCGACAACCAGTGGAACCCTCTGACACGCGCCGAGTTCGACGCGAGGTTCAACAGCAGTGAGTACAACCACACCGGTAACCTTTTCAAGATGAGTGACGGTGACTGGGCGAAATGGGAGAAGTACATCAAGGACGGCTATTCGTGGCAGACCCGCCTGTGGATAGACGATATGTTTATGATAACGGCCCTCCAGCTTCAGGCCTATCAAGCGACAAAGAATGACCCTTCATTCAACACGGACCCGTGGTGGTCTAAGAAGACCAATTCGGAGAACAGGTACCTTGACCGCGCCGTGCGCGAGATGAAACTCTACATCGAGACCATCCAGGGAGCGGACGGACTCTACTGGCACTCCACCTCGGCCAAGTTCTTCTGGGCCAGGGGCAACGGCTGGATGGCCGTCGGAATGCCCCAGATGCTCAAGGTGATTGGGGACAACCCTGCCTACGCCAAAGAGGCCGCCCTGCTGCGCAAGGAGTATGAGTCAATGATGTCATCCCTGCTGAAATACCAGCAGTTGACCGGAATGTGGGCACAGCTCATTGACAAGACCGCGATGTGGTCGGAGACCTCTGGCACTGCGATGTTCACCTATGCCTTCATCGAGGGAGTGAACAACGGATGGCTTGATTCAAAGAAATACGGCACGGCAGCCCGCAAGGCGTGGAAGGCCCTGATGTCCTACCTGAACCCGAACTACGACATCCGCGAGGTGTGCGAGGGGACGGGAACGGGAACAACGGAGCAGCACTATCGTGACCGGAAACGCTATACCGGTGACACCCACGGACAGGCCGCGATGCTCTGGTGCGCCTACGGCCTGACGGAGATTGCCAACAAACAGGAAAAATAATCCTTTAACACTAAATATAATACTGATGAAAAGATTTTTCAGATTCATTTTGCTTGTCACCCTGCTTGTTTCTGCAGGCCTGTCAAGTGTGTATGCACAGGACAGCGGCAAGCGGCGCATAACCGGAACCGTCACCGACGAGAACGGCGGTCCGCTTCCGGGCGCATACGTCTTCATCAAAGGTACGGAGGTCGGAACGACCACCAACCTTGACGGTATGTATGTCATTGACATCAAGGACAAAGACCAGCTGACCTTCAGTTTCATCGGCTTCCTTGAGAAGACCCTGACCCCGAAGGCCAACTCGAACACCCTCAATGTCAAATTGGCTGAGGATGCCCTAATGGCCGAGGAGGCCGTTGTCGTGGCCTACGGCGCGCAGAAACGCCAGGCTGTCGTCAGCTCCCTCTCCACCATCACTTCAGACGACCTGAAGGTCACTTCAACCAATGTCACCTCCAGCATCCAGGGCCAGCTGCCGGGTCTGATCGCGGTCCAGAGGACCTCTGAACCGGGACGTGACGACGCTGAGTTCTGGATCCGTGGTGTGAGCTCCTTCAAGGGAGGCACATCGCCGCTGGTGCTCGTGGACGGTGTCCCGAGGTCCATCTCAGACCTCGACCCTGACGAAATCGACACCTTCAGCCTTTTGAAGGACGCATCCGCAACCGCGATGTATGGAGCCGAGGGCGCGAACGGTGTCATCATCGTCACCACCAAAAGGGGCCAGATCTCCAAGCCGAAAATCCAGTTCAGGATGGAGCAGAACCTTTCCGTGCCTTACAGGATTCCGGAGTTCGTGGATTCCTGGCAGTATATGCAGCTTGCCAACGAGGCCGCCTACAATGACGGAATGGACAAGAAGTATTCGGACGAACTGATTGAGCTCTACCGCACGGGCGCTGACCCGGACCTCTATCCGAACTCACAGTGGACCGACCTGATTGCAAGGGCCGTCCACGGACAGAGATACACCCTCAACTTCAGGGGCGGCGCCGAGAACGCGAAATATTTCGTTTCGGCAGGTTACCAGCAGAAGGACGGCGTGTTCAAGAAGAACCCTGAGTCAAAGTACAACAGCAACTTCTCCTACGACCGTTTCAACCTCAGGAGCAACATCGACCTGAAGGTCAGCAAGACAACCCAGTTGAGCATCGACCTCGCCGGACAATACACTATGAGGCGCACGGCCAACCGTTCTCCGGACGACGTGTTTGTGTTTATGCTGCACACTCCGCCTCATCTCTTCCCGATGGTCTATAGCGACGGTTCTGTTGCGACCTACGAGAAGGAGACTGACGGGAACAACCGCAACCCTTACTATATGCTTTACCAGCAGGGCTACAGGAGGGAGTACACAACCAAGGTTCAGTCCAAGGTGACCCTCAACCAGGATTTGAAGTTCATCACCCCCGGTCTCAGCATAAGGGCGGCCGTAAGTTTTGACCTTCAGAGCGAACTGAAGAAACTCCGCAACTACGGTCCTTCCAAGTACCACGCGACAGGCCGTGACCCTGTGACCGGGGAACTGATTCTAAGTCAGGTGGTTGCCGGTTCTCCTGACGTGCAGGAGGTCGCATATACCTCAAGTGATGACAAGAGGAACATCTACATCGAAGCCGCCCTCCAGTACAGCAATGTGTTCAAGGGCAAGCACGCCGTCGGGGCGATGGTCCTTTACAATATGAAGGAAAAGCAGTTGATCGACCCTGTCCTCCCTTACAGAAAGCAGGGACTTGTCGGCCGTGTCACCTACGGCTATGACAACCGCTATTTCATCGAGGCAAACTTCGGTTACACCGGAAGCGAGACCTTTGCGAAGAAATACCGTTTCGGATTCTTCCCGGCAGTCGGTGCCAGCTACCTGATTTCCAACGAGACCTGGTATCCTGAGAAGCTCAAGAAGGTCCTCAGTTCGGCAAAGGTGCGCGCATCTTTCGGACGCACCGGAAATGACGACACGGGAACAAGCCGTTTCCTCTACAGGGCCACCTTCGATGAGAACGGACACTCCTTCAACCAGGGAATCGGAAGCAACAGCGCGACCAACGGACTCGGGGCCGGAATATATGACCTCCAGTTTGTGAACGAGACCCTCGGATGGGAAATCGAAGACAAGCTCAATGTGGGAATCGACCTGGCCTTCTTCAACAGGGCCATCCAGATCCAGGTGGACTACTTCAACAACCTCCGTTCCGACATCCTTCTCCAGAGGAACACCATTCCGGGATATGCCGGATTCCACCAGAGACCGTGGCAGAACTACGGAAAGGTCCGCAACCAGGGTGTGGACGCAAGCATCGATATGTCGCAGCGTTTCGGTGACTGGAAACTCAGCGCGCGCGGAACCTTCACCTTCGCAAGGAACAAGGTGCTTGAAATCGACGAGCTTACCCCGAGCGAGGAGTACCAGAGGGTGACCGGCACGAGAATCAACGAGAATGAGCTTTACATCGCCGAGAGACTCTACACCGAGGACGACTTCATCAAGACGATGAACGCTAACGGAACCTACAAATACGAACTCCGTCCGGGTCTTCCGCAGCCCGCCCTCGGTGGAATCATCGGCCCCGGAGACATCAAGTATGTCGATATGAACAATGACGGAATCATCGACACCAACGACAAGGTCAGGGGAATAGGCCATCCTTACAAGACACCTGAAATCAACTACGGTTTCGGAATCAACGTGGAATGGAAGGGCATCTACGCCAGCGCCTTCTTCTCGGGAGTCGCCAACACCTCAGTCCTGCTCGCTTCCGGCAACAGCACCTTCTGGCCGTTCAACTGGGGCACTGAGAAAGGCAACTACCGCACGGCGTTCCTCGACCGCTGGACGGAGGACAACCCGAGCCAGGATGTCTTCTCTCCGAGACTCCACGTGGGGTACGGAAACAGCATCAACGACGAGCAGAGCACCTGGTGGCTGCGTGACGGAAGTTTCCTCCGTCTGAAGAATGTCGAAGTGGGCTACATCCTGCCTGACACGGCCCTCAGGAAAATAAAAATCAGCGGATTGAGAATCTATCTCCTCGGAGAGAATCTTGCCGTTTTCGACAAAATCAAATTCTGGGATCCGGAGCAGGGCAACAGAAACAAGGGTGTAAGCTACCCTATGTCACATTCCTTCTCCCTCGGACTTGAAGTTAACTTCTAAACAAAAGAAAGACTATGAGAAACAACATATTGAAAAAAGTCCTGACCGGCGCGGCAGTCGCACTTTCGCTTGTCGCCTGCGACTATCTCGATGTCTCTGACGAACTTGGCGGTATCTCAAGTTTCGAGAACATATTCAACAATGTGGACAGGACAAAGAAATGGTACGGACAGATTTTCTCCGACAGGCCTGACTACTCCAATATCTGGGGTGCGACCAACGCGATGGGAAATGCCTGGACCGGCTATGCCGACGAGGTCTATACCCGTGAGCACCTCAAATACGGAAAATACAGCAACTGGAACTCTGCCCTGAGTCACAACCACAGGTGGACAAGGCTCTACGGCTCCATCCGCCAGGCCAACATCTTCCTTGAGATGGCTCATCCCCTCGTTGGGGAGGGCGGTTCCGACGCTCAGAAGATTACCGAGGAGGAGATGAGACTGTTCAAGGCCAACGCAAGGTTTATGCGTGCAGTCTATCACTACTATCTTTTCGAGATGTACGGCCCTATTCCGATCGTGGACAAGTCCTACACCCTAGACAACCTGCCTGACCTTGAGCGCAACTCCGTTGACGAGGTCGTGGAATGGCTCGACAACGAGTTCTACGAATGTATGCAGGATATGTACCAGGAGTCCTACTATGACAATGACCAGATGAGGGGTGTCCCTACCAAGGGCGCCGCGATGGCCTACAGGGCCAAACTCTGGGTCTATGCCGCCAGCCCTCTGTTCAACGGATCCTGGGAGTATGGACGCAACCTGACCAATGTGGACGGGAAGAAACTCTTCCCTGACGTCTCGGACAGGGACGCGAAGATAGACAATGCTGTCAAGTACCTGAAGGAGTTCATCGACTATGCTGAGGCAGGAAGATATGCCCTTGTGGACACCGACAATCCTGCGGAGGATCTCTACAACCTCTTCCAGGAGTACAACAGGGAAATCATCTGGGCGACCACGACCAATTACTGGGGATCCCTCGGGACGGAGAACTTCGACTCACACGCCACCCCGAAAGGCGAGTACAAGGGTCAGAACGGAATCGATATGCTTCAGGAACTCGTGGATGACTTCTACTGCGCAGATGGAAAACCGATCAGGGATGAGAGTTTTATGTCAAAGTCCGGCATCTATGACGAGACTTCCTGGGGCAAGCTTCCGGGCAGCGACTATGATGTCTACGGAATGTACCTCAACCGTGAGCCGAGGTTCTACAACAGCGTGACTTTCACCGGAATGAAATGGGCTTCCAGCGGAAAGAGGGTTGACTTCTCCTACGGCGGGACTTCCGGAGCCGGAACAGGTGACGGAGAACCGAACACCGGACATATGGTTTACAAACGCTACTACAGGAAACTCGGAAACGGGACCGGACTTGTCTCCAGCAAATACCGTCCGTCAATCATCTTCCGTCTTGCCGAATTCTATCTCCTCTACGCCGAGATGCTGAACGAGAAGACAAAGGGAAAGGACAGCGACATCCTCACTTATGTGAACAAGGTACGCGAGCGTGCCGGCATCCCTAATCTCGAGGTCTGCAACCCTGACATCGTGGGCGACTATGCGAAACTGCGTGACGCAATCCGCCGTGAGAGCCGCATCGAACTCTGCACCGAGGGACAGCGCTACTTCGACCTCTGCCGCTGGCTCCTCGCAAAGGACGTGCTCGGAAAGGAGATGACCAAACTCAATGTGTACAAGCCTGAGTCTGACGGATATTACACCCGTATGACATTCAATCCGAGAACCTTCCTCGACAAGAACTATCTCTATCCGATTCCTCTTGACGAAATCAAGAGAAGCGTGGGAGGAGTGCTCGTCCAGAATCCGGGTTGGTAAAACAAGAATACCTGTTGGTAAAAAATCCAAGAAAATGAAAAGAACATTAAAATATATGCTTGCCGCCCTTGCCATTGTAGCAGCGGGTTGTACCGGCAATATTCCTGAGCCCGGCACCGTCCACAACTTGAAGGTGGAGAAGGTAGTCCTCGACGAGGAACTCTCCTCCGGGCTTGACATCATCATCGGGAAGACATATTCCCTTCCTGAGCATATCTCCGCCTATCCGGCGGAAGCCACCAACACTGCCCAGAGGTACGAGTCCTCTGACCCTTCCGTTGCCGATGTCTCCGAAAAGGGAATCCTCAGCGCGAACAAGGTCGGAAGCTGTGTGGTAACTGTCTATGTTGGAATGGAGGGCATCTGTGACGAGTTCACGGTCAATGTGAATCCGGTTCCTCCTGTTGACATCGAGAAGATCGTCTTTGTCGCTATGGAGGATGAATACCAGTTCCTCGACGGAATGAACCTGACTATTGACCTGAAGAAGAGGGTCTCAGTCTCTCCTGACGACTACAGCGAGGCCCTTGTCTTCTCTTCATCCAATCCTTCGGTTGCCTCTGTCGATGACTTCGGTGTCCTGACTGTGCACTCTTTGGGAGAGACTACTCTCACTGCATCAGCCGAGAGGCATCCGGATGTCAATGCTACACGCCTGTTGAAGGTCGTTCCTCTTGAGAAGGCTGAATGGGAGCGTTCAGGCTGGACGATGACCTGCTCGCAGACCCCTCTGCCTAACCCAGGAGGAAGGAACAACAGCCTGACGGCGATGTTGGACGGAAAACAGATTGTCAACAGGAGCGGCAAGAACGACGCTGACCTCACCAACGGCACAGCATTCTGCATCGACGTTCCGGGAAGGAACTCCCTCTCAAATGCCAACAAGGAGAACCACGAGATTTTCTTCATCATCGACATGAAGCAGACCCTTCCGGTCAACTACTTCAGAATCAGTAACATCAGTACTCACAAGGATGATATGGTCGTGCGCTACAAGGGCTTCACTGAGATTTCGGGAAGCAACGACGGAGAGAACTTCGATGTGATTCAGACGAACCTTGACTTCACCGACAAGCAGAATGTCAAGATAAACGACACTCCTGAGTACAACAGGGAGACAGAGAACATCCGCATCCCGACCACCCAGTACAGGTACCTGAAGTTCATGATGAAGGGTCTTTCCTGCTACGGACCTCTCGGAAGGACCGGCGGCACAGCCCAGATCGAGGAATTCTATCTCGGCTACGACAAGGACCTTGTAAATGAGCCTGAGCCGGTGGAAGTGAACATCTCATCACTTTCATTCTCGAAGAGCGAACTGGAATACGAGCTTGCTGCAATGTCAGGAACGGTGGATCTCTCATCAATGATTGCTGTTGAACCTGCTGACCACACTGAGGGCTATGTCTTCGAGTCTTCAGACAACGATGCCGTTTCAGTGACTGCCGACGGAACAATGACTGTCAGCAAACTCACTCCTGGTGTGACGGTCAAGGTCAGTGCAGCAAACCATCCTGAGGTCAATGCTACCCTTACAGTAAAGGCATACAAACTTATTGGACAGGACTATGCCCGCTTTGTGGGTGACGGAACTGAGAGTCCTTCCAATCCGAGGGAGTTCCTGATGACTATGACCTGCTCGCAGAACCCTCTCCCGAACACGGGCGGAAGGAACAACAGCCTGACGGCTATGCTTGACGGCAGACCGATTGACAAGAGGACGGGTGCATCCAATGATGAAGCTCTTACCAACGGCACGGCATTCTGTATTGACGTACCGGGAAGGAACTCCCTCTCATCGGTTGAAGACAAGGAGAATTATGAGATCTGTTTCATAATCGACCTGAAAAAGCAGACACCTGTCAATTACTTCAGAATCAGTAATATCAGTGAACACCAGGATGATATGGTAGTTCGGTTCAAGGCCTTTACGGAAATCTCCGGAAGCAACGACGGGACATCATTCACTGTCATTCAGCAGAATCTTGATTTTACTGACAAGCAGAATATTGAAACCGGAACGATTCCTAATTCCACCAAGAAAACCTACAACCGTACAACCGCCAACATCGAAATGAATGAGGCCAACTACAGGTATCTGAAATTTATGATGAAAGGCACTTCCTGCTACGGCCCTCTTGGCAGGACGGGAGGTACCGCACAGATAGAGGAGTTCTACCTCGGTTACTCCAAAACCAAAGTGTATTCAGAATAGTCAGTAGTGTGTTTATGAATATATCCAAAAAAGGGGCAGTCCATCCGGCTGCCCTTATTACCTTGAATGCAATAATATCTATATTGCTTTTTGCGGCTTCGCCGCTGCTCTGCCGCGCGCAGGTCGCGCTTTCGGAGCGGACTTCTGGCCGCGACATATTTCCTCTGTCGTCAAAGGCTACGGCTTCAATCATATATGACGCAAATTCAGAGACCCGTGTCGTCGGCACGGCCGTTCAGATGCTTGCATCCGACATCGAAAAGGTCACCGGAAAGGCTCCTGTGGTGGATGCCGGGGGGAAAGCCGTTCCGGGAAGCCGCTATGCGGTGATTGCGGGTACTCTCGGAAGCAGCAGCGTGGTTGACGCTCTGGTGAGGGAAGGCAGGATTGATGTCTCACAGATTGCCGGGGGCTGGGAAAGATATGCGGTAAGGCTTGTCAACAACCCTTGCAAGGGTGTCTCCCGCGCCCTTGTGATTGTGGGAAGCGACCGCAGGGGAACCTCTTACGGACTTCTCTCGCTCAGCCGCAGAATCGGGGTCAGCCCGTGGTACTGGTGGCTTGACGCACCGGTGGTCCACAGGGAGTCCATCCATCTGTCCGTCAGTGACTTCGACTCAAAGACCCCTTCGGTGAAATACAGGGGTGTCTTCATCAATGACGAGGACTGGGGACTGCTGCGCTGGGCGAAGAAGAATTTTGAGAAGGAAATCGGGAACATAGGTCCCAAGACCTATGACAAGGTCTGCGAACTTCTGCTCAGGCTCCAGGCGAATATGCTGGCCCCTGCAATGCACGAGGCTTCGACGGCTTTCTACCAGATTCCGGAAAACAAGGAGATTGCTGACAAATATGCAATCATAATCACCACATCCCACTGCGAGCCTCTGCTGCTGAACACTGCGAGCGAGTGGTTCAAGAAATACGGCGAATGGAATTACGACTCCAACAGCGAGAGAATCGACAGCGTGCTTAAGGCCAGGGTAATGGATGCCTCCGCGTACGAGAATGTCTATACTCTTGCCCTGCGCGGCCTGCACGACACGGCTATGAAGGGGGCTGAGAATATGGACGACAGGAAGACAACAGTCCAGAGGGCTCTGCTGAACCAGAGAAAGATTCTTGAGGAGGTGCTCGGAAAGAAGGCTGAGGACATCCCTCAGGCGTTCACTCCTTACAAGGAGGTCCTGGATGTGTACAACAAGGGCCTGCAACTGCCTGATGACGTGACGATTGTCTGGCCTGATGACAATTACGGCTATATGAAGCGCCTCAGCAGCCCGAAGGAACAGCTCCGCAGCGGACGCTCCGGAGTCTATTACCATTCATCCTATCTTGGCCGTCCTCACGACTATCTCTGGATGAACACCACCTCTCCTGCGTTTATGTACGAGGAACTCAGGAAGGCCTATGACTCTACAGCGGACCGTTACTGGCTGCTCAATTCCGGTGACATCAAGTCGTGCGAGTTCGCCGTGGACTTCTTCCTCTCAATGGCCTACGATATTGACTCCTTTGACTATAAGAGGGCTGCCGCCTACCGTGCGGAGTGGCTCGCGGAAATGCTCGGGGAAGGGGGCTATGAGGACTACCTCAGTGTCTTCGACGAGTTCTACCATCAGGCCTTCATCCGCAAGCCTGAGTTTATGGGCTGGGGCTACCAGTGGGCGACCGACAAGCACGGCAACGAGAGGAACACCGACACGGATTTTTCATTCGCGAACTACCGCGAGGCGGACAGGAGGCTTGCAGCATACTCGAGGATTGCCTCCAAGGTGACGCAGATGATGGATGCCGTTCCTGAATCCCACAAGGCCTGCTTCTATGAGTCAGTGTATTATCCTGTCAAGGCTTGTGAACTGATGAACAGGATGGTGCTCTCCGGACAGAAGAACCGCTGGTACGCCCTGCAGGGACGCGCCGCCACTGATGCCCTTGCTGCCGAGGCAACGGCCTGCTATGACAGCCTGCGGACAATCACGGACGGCTACAACACATTGCTTGACGGGAAGTGGAACCATATTATGACTATGGGGCAGGGCTTCGCGGCTTCGTATTTCAAGAAACCGGTGCTCCGCAAGACTGAGCTTGCGGAAAAGCCGCTCCTCGGTGTGATGGTCGAGAACGAAGGCTCCCTGAACGGAGTCTCAAGCTACCATCTCCTCCCGGCTTTCAGCACCTATCACAGATGCTCCTATTTTGTTGACATCTTCAACAGGGGAGGCGGGGAACTTTCCTGGAAGGCCGAGGCGGACAACGGCTGGATTCTCCTGAGCAAGACTTCCGGAACGACTGCCCTCGAGGAAAAGATAGAGGTTTCCGTGGATTGGGACAAGGTGCCGTCAGGTGCGAAGGTCGCCGGAAGCATAACCGTATCAGATGCCTCCGGGGCAAGCGAGAAGGTGCTCGTGTCCGTGTTCAACCCGTCATCGCCGACAAGGGAGGAGCTTTCTGGAATTTATGTGCAGCACGACGGCTATGTCAGCATTGACGCCGCAGGCTACCACAGGAAGATTGAAAATGACCTCATCAAGATCATCGACATCCCGAATCTCGGAGTGGAGAATGCCGCCATCCAGCTGGGTGATCCGAAATATCCGAAGCAGAACACCCGCCGCAGGGATGTGCCTCTTGTTGAATATGACTTCTACACATTTGAGCAGGGTTCAGTGGATGTTTATACCTACGTTCTCCCGACATTCGTGCTGAGTGCGGACAGGGGCTATGGCGGACACGAGGCGACCAATCTTGAGACCCAGTACGGTGTCTGCATCGATGAGGGGCCGGTGATGAACCCGTCCACGTCTTCGGTGGAATATGCTCAGATCTGGTATGAGAGCTGTCTGAAGAACTGCCGTGTAAACAAGACGACCCTTCACATAAACGAGCCGGGCAGACACACTTTGAAAATACTCTGTGGTGATGCCGGAACGGTTCTCCAGAAAATCGTCCTGGACTTCGGAGGAATGAAACGCTCCTACACAGGGCCTGTTCCTGTCAGAGTTGAGTAAGGAATCTTCAAACACAGGAACTCTTTGCAGATTTTTAAGCCTTTCTGTCAGCCGCAAATCCCGATTTGTCGATTGGATTTGCGGCTTTTTGTTTCTTTGTCGTATATTTGCACTCTTGGAATATATATCTTTATGACAGCAATCGAATTTAAGGCAAAGATAGCGGGGGGATGCCTTTCCCTCGTGGGGCATCTCCCTTTGAGGGTTCTGTACGGGATAGGGGACTTCGCCGCCTGGTTTATGCGACGGGTCCTGCATTACAGGGAGAATGTGGTCTTGACCAACATCTCCCGTGCGTTCCCTAAGATGTGGTACGATGATGTCCGCAGGCTGGCTGACGCATATTATTCCCGCATCGGGGAACTGTTTGCAGAGACAATCTGGTTCGGTGGCTGCAATGGAAACGGTGCGAAACTCCGCAAGCAGAAGATTTACGAGTACACAAACCCCGAGTTGCTTCTGAAATATCACGCCCAGAGGGGAGTAATGTCGATGAAGTCGCATTGCGGCAACTGGGAATTGTTCGGAGGGATTTACGACTATTGTGAGTCTTTCAGGGGAACACTTGATATGGACGATGTCTATGTCGCTTACAGGGCGATGCACAGTCCGGTCTCTGACAAGGTTTTCTACGAGAACCGCCGTGCTCCGCTTCCCGGCTTCAAAGGGCTGGTTGAGGACACAAAACTGATGCGGCACGCCGTGGCGCGCAAGGATGCCAGACCGATTTACATCCTAAATGCGGACCAATATCCCTACAAGGCCTGCCATCCTGTCGGCACTTTCCTGAATCAGGACACTCAGGGAATGCTCGGAGGCTTCTCCCTTGCTTCCAAACTGGGTTTTGCCGTGCTCTATATGCGTGAGGAGAGGGTCAGCAGAGGTCACTACAAACTCACTTTCGAGGTGATTTCCGAGAACGCCCTCGGCCAGGATCCGGAAAAACTTATGCGCCAGTACTACGACCTTCTTGAAGCCGACATTGTCAAGGACCCTGTCAACTGGCTCTGGAGCCACAAGAGGTGGCATTGAGTGGGTTCTGCAGTTTTCAGATATGAATACACAGTCGGCAAATCAGGGTAAATGATTGTCAAGATGGACAGAAGAAAATTTTTGAAGGCGAATCTCGGGGCATTGGCCCTGACGGCAGTTCCCGGGAGTGTGCTGACAGGATGTTCCTCAGGAGAGGGACGGGGGTCGGGAGGAAAGAATCTTCCGGGCAGCGGAATTCATTCAGGAGGGGTGATGAGGCTGAGCTTTGAGCCCTACGAATTGCAGCTCAGGCACACTTTCACTGTGGCTTCCTACTCCAGAAAGACTACGCCTGGTGTGCAGGTGAGAATTGACTATGATGGATTTACCGGCTACGGAGAGGCTTCGATGCCGCCCTATCTGGGTCAGAGCATCCAGACAGTCACCGATTTCCTGAAAAAAGTGGACCTTAGCCGTTTCAGCAGTCCTTTCCTGATTGATGACATTCTGGAATATGTGGACTCACTCTCCGAAAGGGATTCCGCTGCAAAAGCCGCCGTGGACATCGCATTGCACGATCTTGTTGGCAAACTCCTCGGCGCTCCATGGCACCGTCTCTGGGGCCTGAATCCCCAGAAGGCTCCCGACACTACGTTCACAATCGGAATAGACACTCCGGATGTCGTCAGGGAAAAGACAAAGGAGTGTGCGGAAAAGTTCAATATCCTGAAAGTCAAGGTTGGACTTGACAATGACAAGCAGATGATAGAGACCATCCGCGAAGTGACTTCCCTTCCTCTGGCCGTGGATGCCAATCAGGGCTGGAAAGACAAGCATCAGGCCCTTGATGAGATTTTCTGGCTTCACGACAGGGGAGTGGTGATGGTCGAGCAGCCGATGCCGGTCTCAAGGGTTGATGACAATGCCTGGATAACTGAGCGCAGCCCTGTCCCGGTTTTTGCCGACGAGGCAATCCAGCGGTTGAGGAACATTCCTTCCGTCAAAGGTGCATATCACGGAATCAACATTAAACTGATGAAATGCACCGGAATGCGTGAAGCGTGGAAAATGCTGAACTATGCAAGAGCCGAGGGAATGAGGGTTATGATAGGATGTATGACAGAGACTTCCTGCGCCGTTTCTGCGGCAGCCCAGCTTTCTCCGGCAGTCGATTTTGCCGATCTTGACGGAAATCTGTTGATTTCCAACGATCCTTTTCGTGGCGTCGATGTGGTTTCCGGCCGTCTTGTCCTCCCGGATCTTCCGGGCATAGGG
>CAMEBJ010000012.1 GCA_945912085.1 uncultured Bacteroidales bacterium
GATGAAGGCCATCTGACAGCCATAGGGGACCTTGATTCCCTGAGTATGCAGAGCGCGGACTCCTTTTCCGAGGAAAATCTCGGGGCCGTGCCGACTGTAAGTGGCAACCAGATAGGTGCAGGACTGTTCATCGTACCTCAGGATGCCGCCGGCATAACGGTCAGCTTCACCTTGCAGGAGCCTTCGGGGCTCACCAATGTTTACAGGCAGACAATACCTGCCCCATCGAACGGCAAGTTCGAGGCGGGCAAGAAGTACAATTTCAAGATTGTCGTCAATTCTCTGGAGGAGATTACAATCCGAGCTGCGGTCAACGGCTGGGAGGACGGTTTTGCCGACCTTCCGGGCGAGAACCCGACGGTTTCCGAGATTGGATGACAAAATGGTGGCGGACTATGGACAAATTTCCAAGGAACACCGTGCTGTCAATATGCTTAGCTGTCGGCCTTCTGTGCTCTTTGCATCAGGAGGCCGCGGCTCAGCAGTTTGCAGTCAGGACAAATGCCCTTTTCTGGGCTGCATCCACACCTGACATCGGATTTGAGCTGGTCACGGGGGAGCACACAAGTCTCTGCCTGTCAGTTTCCGGGCACTACAAGCCTTACGGAATAAATTCCAGACTGGCATTGCTTCAGCCGGAGTTCAGATACTGGTTCAACGGCCGTCCGCTCACGCGCACCTTTGTCGGGGTCACCGCTTTTGCCGCGACCTACGACATGACTTTTTCCCGGCACACCTATGACGGTGAGGCCGTAGCTGCAGGCCTCACCGCAGGTTATGCCTTCGCTTTGGGCAAGAGGTGGAACCTCGAGTTGAGCGGAGGCTTCGGTCTGCTGGTGTTCAGCCAGAAACAGCTTTACAGTCACGACAATTACGACGATTATTTCATCGACGAGGCTGTAAAGTCAAATTCCTGGGGCTATAAACTTTTCCCGGTCAGGCTCGGTGTCACTTTTTCATATATAATAAAGTAAATATGAAAAACTTTCTTTTCCTCCTCAAGGCCTTTTCCGTCCTGCTCATCTGGGTGGGACTCGGATACACCTGTCCGGCTCAGGAAAAGAAACTGGTCAGCGGACGGGTGACCAACAAGAGTGACGGTAACAAACCTGTCACCGACGTGCAGATTTATGCCTACAACACTGTCGCAGAGGCTCAGGATGCCTACGAGCAGTTGATGGAGGCCCGTCGCACGGGAGGTTTCTTCTCGGCGGGGCTTGTGACAGAGACCTTCCCTGACACGGGAGGCTATTATGAAGTCAGCGTTTCCCCCACCGGTGCCCTGCTATTCTACACCGGTCTCGTGGACCCGATTCTCGAGAAGGTGAACTACCGGCTGGAAATCAATGTTCAGTTCGCCCTTGAAATAGTCCTGGATGCCGCGACCAAGAAAGCTGACAGGATTGCCGACGTCATCATCCTAGAGCCTCCGACCGAGACGGGTGAGAACATTATCTCCCCAAGGGCCTTTCCTTTCACTCCTTCGGAAAGACTCCTTAGACCGGATTCCAGACTGGTAATCCAGTCGATGGTCGTGGATTGCGACACTGGGGACACAGTCCGGTTCTGCCAGCCGACAGTTCTGGATGCGGAGCAGTACCATCTCACGCAGCTCAGGAGGATGAATTTCGATGGCTCTCTCGACCCTCTTTACGGAATAGCCTCCTCGCATCCTCCCCTGACCGATTCCCTGACTGTAGTGCAGTGGACTGACACAATCTACAGGGAGACCACCGACCATTTCTACCAATGTGAGAACAATATCTGGCTTGAGGACTACAACCACGTCTACTACAGGTTCAGCAAGACCTACGACACCAAGAGGCTGCGCCGGCCGATGCAGTTCCTGGAATATTCATTCGACCGCTATGCCCTTGACCCGGAGAAATTCCGCAAGCATCCCCGCAGGGAGAGAAGGGATGCGGCGGGCAATATCTCGCTGACTTTCCTCGTAGGCAAGGCCCAGCTCGACCCTGTTGACACGATGAATATCTATTACCTTGAGTCACTGAAGAATGAACTCCGTGGAATCATAACAGGAGAAGGATCTACCCTCAAGGAATTTCACATAGAGGGTGTCGCATCACCGGATGGACAGTATGCCAGGAATGTCGAACTGGCAGGACGCAGGATGGCTTTCGCCCTGGATCAGATTGCCTCTGTCCTTCCGCAGAGAGTTCGGGACAGGGTCTATATGACTCGCAAGTCGAGGGTGGCATCCTGGAATGAGGTCGCCGATCTGCTTTTCTCCGATTCTCTCAAACAGGAGGCGGCAAAGGTCAGGGAGATTGTGGAAAGGTATCCTGGAAATATGGACCAGCAATGGTCGCGAATCCGTGCCCTGCCTTTCTACAAGTCGGAAATTACGCCACGACTTCCGAAACTGCGCTCGGTAAGTTACACTTATGTCAGTGAAATATATCGTGAACTGACCCCATTGGAGATTCTCTACCGTTACGACAACGATGATGACTATCGCAGCGGGAGGAAGGATTTTGCCTTGTATGAGTACTGGCATCTCTTCAACCTTGTCAAGGATGAGGGTGAACTTGAGAAATTGTACCGCAGGGCCATTTCAGCATCGGAAAAGGCTGAGGGGAAACCCTGGGTGCTGCCGGCGAACAACCTTGCCGTTCTGTGCCTGGACAGGGACATCGCCGACACGACCATCCTCGCTCCGTTCATAAACGAGGACTATCCTTGCAACTACACAATCCGGGATATGAACAGGGGCACGGTGGAAATCCTGAATCCGGAGCAGGTCATTGCCAATCAGGTCGTAACTTTCCTGATGTTGAAGAAATATTCCCGGGCTGTCCAGCTCTCGGCCTATCTTCCTGATAGATACGGACTCCTGAAAGCCGTGGCAAAATGCCTTGCCGGATATTTCAGGAATGCGGACACCGAGGAAGGCAGGAAAATCTTCTCCGTGGTGAGGGATTCCTCTCCGCGCAACAAAGTGGTGATGAACCTGGCTGTAGGAAACATCGGCCTGGCCCGCAGTGCCCTGGCAGCCCTTCCGCAGGACGACCCTGTGACAATGTATCTGACAGCCCAGATAATCTGCCGCAGCAACACGGATGCCCTGACGATGGATTACGAAGACTATGACAAGGCAATGATGTCACTTGCAGACTGCTTTCAGTCGGACCGGAAATTCATTAGGACTGCCGAGGCGGATTGGGATATCTTTGAGGATATCATGAAAGATGCCAAGGCGGAGTACGAAATGCGTACATCATCGGGAAATTGAGTATGAAAAATTCAGCCTCCTTCATATCTGTTTTCCTCTTTCTTCTTGTCGGATTTTCTTCCCAGGGAGCAACTTGCGGCTTGCGTTCCGGCGAAATGGCGGATTCGGTGTCGACAGCCCCGGCCGACACTTCTTCCACGGCTTTCCCGGGAAGAGGCTTCAATGCAATGGACTACAGTATGCAGAAGCGTTTCCGTCCACGGAACACTTCCAGTTTTCTCAATGAGAAATTCACCGACAACACCTTCCTGCACGTTACGGGCGGCCAGTTCAGGTTTCTTGACAGTCAATCCTGTAGCGGTGCTTCAGCCGGGATCCACTACGGGAAATGGTTCCTTCCTCATCACGCCTTCAGACTCGGTGCCGGTTTCGCCTTTGGACGTGACAATTATGATTCACGGTATATGGGACAAGCCTTTCTGAGGCTTTCGTATATGTTTGATCTCATATCTTACATATATGGGTATGACACCTCCCGCTTCTGCGTGGTTTCGTTTGTTACCGGTCCGGGATATGCACTGGTGAGGAACAGCGGTGTCACCGGCCACTCATTTACCTCTCATATAGGTGCGAATGTGAGTATGAGGGTGTTCCGCACCGTGGATGTCTTTTTGGAACCTCTTTTTGAAATCTACACGGGCTCTTCCGCCATACCGCAGTCCGGTACCAGGAAACGGGTGGTCTGTGCCTTCAGCGGAAGCGTGGGTCTGAGTTGCAGGTTCGCACAGGACAATGTGGCAGCCCCTCCTGCTTCCGAAAACTGGTTCCTGTTCCTTTCGGGAGGAATCCAGTTCCAGAATTCCTCGGCAGTGTATCGGAAGATAGGTCTGGGTAATGCCCTTGGGATGCACCTGAATGCCGGTGTCGGAAAATGGTGCAGGGATTTTTTGGCCCTAAGGCTGTCGGCATTCTATTCTGACTGCAAATGGTTGAAATACTATGCGGGAGAACCATTGCCGGAATTATATGCCGGAGTCAGGTTCGAGGGACAGCTTGATCTTGTGAGTCTTGTCCGCGGAAGGAGATGCCGGTTCTCCTCTTCCGTTCTTCTCGGTCCAGAGGCCGGATTTTTCAGCAAGACCGACCTGAATGGAAAGCTTTCTGATTTGTATGTTGGCTTGTCAACCGGTCTGCAGGCCAATCTGAAGATTGCCTCCGGGGTTTCGCTGTTCGTTGAACCGCGCCTTTCCATCGTGCCTTACTCTGCGCCATCTGATGATGCCACTCTGGTCGATGCATATCGGAATTATTACGATTCCGTGATCAGCGTAAATGTCGGCCTTCAGTATGATCTTTAGGAATCTTTCCGTCATGCCCGACTCTCCCTTCCGTCATGCCCGACCTGATCGGGCATCTGAATCAGAACTTCCCATCCTTGTTGGCATCCTCAATGGACTGGAAAAGTGCGGTAGGGTAGCGGCCGCTGAAGCAGGCAAGGCAGTAGTCATTCCTCTGACCAGCCTCGAAAAGAGCTTCCTCTGACAGGAATCCTATGGAATCAGCCGCCAGATACTCCTTCACCTGGTCGAGGGACTTGTGTGCACAGAGCAGTTCATCGTAGGTGGAAATGTCCACCCCGTAAAAGCACGGTGCCTTGATCTGCGGGCTTGCAATGCGCACGTGGACTTCACTCGCACCGGCTTCTTTCAGCATCTTGACAATCCTCCTTGACGTGGTTCCCCTGACGATGGAATCGTCAATCAGCACAACCCTCTTGTCTTTCACAATGGTCTTGACTGCGGAGAGTTTCATTCTGACTCCCTTCTCCCTCATTGCCTGGGACGGAAAGATGAATGTCCTTCCGATATACTTGTTCTTAATCAATCCCATTTCGTAAGGAAGGCCGCTTTGTTCTGCGTAACCCATTGCTGCACTGAGACTTGAGTCTGGAACGCCAACCACGATGTCGGCATCTGCAGGAGCCTCCTGCGCGAGCAGTCTTCCGGTTTCCTTGCGGAAGCTGTGGACATTCCGTCCCTCGATGTCGCTGTCCGGACGGGAGAAGTAGATATACTCCATCGCACACATCGCGTGGCGTGTCTGTTCGGTGTATTTCCTGCTTCTGATGCCGTGGTGGTCAATGGTCACTACTTCACCGGGTTCAATATCCCTGATGAATTCCGCCCCGATGGTGTCGAAGGCGCAGGTCTCGCTGCTGAGTACATATCCGTCACCGAGTTTCGCGATAGACAGAGGTCTGAGCCCATATTTGTCGCGGCAGGCGTAAATCCGGTCCTTTGCGAGAATCAGGAAAGCGAATGCGCCTTCAATCATATTCAGAGCCTCAATTATTGTGAATATTCTCGGCTTGTCACGGTCGCTTGCGTCCTTTTTGATCAGGTGAGCCAGAATCTCGCTGTCGGAGGTGGAGTGAAAGAGGCTGCCGCGGTCCTCAAGCTGCTGTCTCAACTGTGCGGAGTTAACGAGGTTGCCGTTGTGGGCAAGGGCAAAATCTCCGGTGTGGTGCTTGAAGAGGAAAGGCTGGACGTTCTCTATGCCTCCTCCTCCGGTGGTGGAGTAGCGCACATGGCCGATGGCTGTCGAACCCTGCAGGGAAGCGACCTTTGCCTCGTCAAAGACCTCGGAGACAAGGCCTTCCCCCTTGATTCTCTTGAGAGTGCCTTCCTCATTGACGACAACTATGCCGCATCCTTCCTGACCCCGGTGCTGAAGGGAGTGAAGACCGTAGTAGGTCAGGCTTGCGGCATCAGGAACACCCCACACTCCGAAGACGCCGCATTCTTCGTGCAGATCGTCTTCGGATTTAGGCGTGTTTGATTTGTTTTGTCCGTTCATTTTCCTCTGAAATATCTCACTGCATTCTCAAACAGCGGCTGCTCCAGCCCGTCGTCCACAATGTTCTTGAAGACATTACGCTCGTAACGCTCAGTGTGGCCCATCTTGCCGAGAATCTGTCCGTTGCGGCTGATGATTCCCTCGATGGCGTAATAGGACCCGTTAGGGTTGTAAGGGGATTCCATCGTAGGAGTCTCTTCAATCGGGTCGGCATACTGGAATGCCACCTGACCGTTCGCAAACAGTTCGCGGGCCAGTTCTCCGCTGACCACAAATTTGCCTTCACCGTGGCTTACGGCAATCGTGTGCAAATCTCCGATGTTCATACCTGCAAGCCAAGGGGAGTTGGTCGAGGCCACCCTCGTGGTCACCATCTGGGAGATGTGGCGGTTGATGTCGTTGCGGAAAAGGGTAGGGGATTCCTTTGTTACCATTCCCAGCCTTCCGTAAGGCAGAAGTCCTGACTTGACGAGTGCCTGGAAGCCGTTGCAGATACCGAGAATCAGACCGCCCCTGTCAATCAGCGAGTGGACAGCCTCAGTTATATCCTTGTTGTTCAATATGTTCGCAATGAACTTTCCGCTTCCGTCAGGTTCGTCTCCGGCGGAGAATCCGCCCGCAAGCATGAGGATGTGGCACTGGTCAATATTCCGTTTCATCTCCTTGATCGAGGTGAAAATGTCGTCCTCCGTGAGGTTGCGGAACACTCCGAGTCGCACTTCGGCTCCGGCTTTCCTGAATGCCTTCGCGCTGTCATAGTCGCAGTTCGTGCCCGGGAAGACGGGGATGTAAACCACAGGCGTCTGCACAGGCTCTCCCTTGTACCTCATCTCTCCTTTCTTGACCTTCAGCGGCTTGATGCCTTCAAGCCCTTCAGGGACAATTCCTTCGTGGGAGGCCTGGCGGCTGTCCGGGTAGATTTTGTTGAATGTGATGCTGTTGGCGTCCATCATTTCGAAGAGGTCGAGGTCTTCTCCGTTGATGTGCAGAAGGCCGTCCTCCCCGTCGGTAACCTCGCCGATGAGAATGGCACCCGGAAAGTCGAGCTCAACCTCCGATTCCACAAGAATGGATCCGGGAGCAGCGCAGAAAAGGTCCTTTTCGTCCATATTCATCCTGACACCGAAGCCGTTTCCGAATGACATCTTTGTAATGGCCTCGATTGCTCCGGCTTTCCTGACTGCGAAACCTGAGACGATGTCCCCGCTCTCGATGTGCTCGTGGATGTAGCTCCAGGCACTCTTGAGCCATTCCAGATCAGGCATCCTGTCTGTAAGAGGTGTGTGCTTGAAATAGTAAAGCCTATTGCCTTCCCATTTGAGTTCCGGTGAAATCACCTTGTTCGCATCAACTGTGGTGATTCCGAAGGCCACAAGGGTAGGAGGCACATTGATGTGCTCGAAGGTTCCGCTCATCGAATCCTTGCCTCCGATTGAAGGCAGGCCGAGTTCCACCTGCATCTTCAGCGCACCCAGAAGGGCAGAAAGAGGCTTGCCCCAGCTGTGAGGGTCGGATGTCATTCTCTCGAAATATTCCTGATAGGAGAATCTCATCCTGTCATATTTACCTCCGGCGGCAACCACTTTGGCGCAGGCCTCGACAACTGCGTAGGCGGCACCGTGGTAAGGGCTCCACTCGGAAATGAAAGGATCGTATCCGAATGCCATCATACTTGCGGTGTCCGTGTAGCCGTCAACAGGGAGTTTCTGAACGGACACCTGGGTCTCGGTCGTCTGGAGCATTCCCCCGAAAGGCATCAGGACGGTCGAGCGCCCGATTGTCGAGTCGAACATCTCGATGAGACCTTTCTGTGAAGTCACGTTAGGGTCTGAAAGGGTCTCCAGAGTGCGCTCCCTGATGCTTCCCTCTGCCTGTGAGGCTTCGAAAGGATTCCTGTCCTCGACTGCAGGAACGGCAGCGGAAGAATAGTGCCTTGCACCGGCGCTGTCAATGAAATCCCTTGAAAGGTCAACCACTTTCCTGTCTCCGTTGAACATTCTCAGGCGGGCCGTGTCTGTCACGTTTGCCACGTGGGTAACCTCCACGTTCTCGCTTGCACAGAACTGCCTGAACTCCTCCATGTCCTTGCTCTCAACCACCACTGCCATCCTTTCCTGGGACTCGCTGATGGCGAGTTCGGTCGAGTTGAGCCCGCTGTATTTGGTCGGAACGCGGTCAAGCCAGATGTCGAGTCCGTCGGCAAGTTCGCCGATGGCCACGCTCACTCCTCCTGCTCCGAAGTCGTTTGACTTCTTGATCAGCCTTGTCACCTCGCTGCGGCGGAAAAGCCTCTGGAGTTTCCTCTCTTCAGGCGCATTCCCTTTCTGGACCTCACTTCCGCAGGTCTCCAGTGATGCTTCAGTGTGCTCTTTGGATGAACCTGTGGCTCCACCGATTCCGTCCCTTCCGGTCCTTCCTCCCAAAAGCAGGATCACATCGCCCGGCGCAGGACTTTTCCTTCTGACATTCTCTGCCTTGACCGCTCCTACAACGGCACCTATTTCCATCCTCTTGGCGGTGTAGCCCGGGTGGTAGATTTCTCGCACGTGAGTTGTGGCGAGTCCTATCTGGTTTCCGTAGCTGGAGTAGCCGTGTGCAGCCTTGCGGCTGATGACTTTCTGTGGAAGTTTTCCCGGCATTGTGTCAGAAACACTCTGCCAGATGTCTCCCGCACCTGTTACACGCATTGCCTGATAGACGTATGACCTTCCTGAAAGAGGGTCGCGGATTGCCCCGCCAAGACAGGTCGCTGCACCTCCGAACGGTTCGATTTCAGTCGGATGGTTGTGCGTTTCGTTCTTGAACTGGAGCAGCCATTTCTCCTTGTGAGTCTCCTCACCCGGTGCATCTGCAAGGTCGATGTCAACGAAGATGCTGCACGCATTGTTTTCCTCGCTGACCTCAAGGTCGTTCAGTAGGCCTTCCTTGCGGAGCCATTTTGCTCCGATTGTGGCAAGGTCCATCAGATTCAAACCCTTGCCTTCCCTTCCAAGTTCCTTGCGAAGTTTCAGGTACAGGTTGTAGGTGTCCTCGATTTCGCTCTTTGCGAATGACTCCTCGACGGTGACATTCTCCAGTTCGGTGGTGAAGGTCGTGTGGCGGCAGTGGTCGCTCCAGTAGGTGTCGAGAATCCTCAGCTCGGTCTCGTAAGGATCCCTTCCTTCCTTCTTGAAATATTTGACCACCTCCCTCAGGTCATCGGCATTCATTGCCAGCCCCGCTTTCTTGCAGTAAGGTGCCAAATCTTCTTCGGCAAGATCCCTGAGTCCTTCAAGAATCTTCACCGGAACCACCTGAGCCTGTTCCGAATCGCTGAGTACTGCAAGGTTCTTCTCCCTTGATTCAACTGCATTGATGTAGTAATGCTTGATTGCCGCAATCTCCTCATCGGAGGTCTCAGGGTTGAAAATCAACAATTTGGAACTTTTGATGCGGACATCTGCGGTCGGGTCAATCAGCCTTACGCATTCCACGGCCGAAGCCGCCCTCTGGTCGAATTGCCCCGGAAGGTACTCCACGGCAACATATTTAACGCCTGAAAGGTCACAGCTGTCAGTGACACTGTCAGTAACAATCTCTCCGAAAACGCCGTAGCGGCTCTTTTCCAGAAGTTCCCTTGAAAATCCGAACAGGTCATACACGTTCAGCAGACGCAATGAACGAAGGTTGAGCTGAAGATTCTCATTCAGCTCATCCCTCAAACTGTCTGCCTCAACCTGAAATTCCGGATACTTCTCAACAAAAATGCGGTAGTTTTCCATCAGATTTCGGTATTCAATACTTTTTCAGTCTGTTTCTTGCGATATTCTTCGAGTTTCTTTCCGAGTTCCTCATCCCCGAGCGCGAGAATCTCCACTGCCAGAAGTGCAGCATTCTTCGAGCCGTTGATGGCCACGGTAGCCACCGGGATTCCTCCCGGCATCTGGACGATTGAGAGCAGCGAGTCAAGACCTCCCATCATCTGTGTCCTTACAGGCACCCCAATCACAGGTACGGTTGTAAGTCCGGCCACGACGCCTGCAACGTGTGCGGCTCCACCGGCTCCGGCGATAATCACGCCGATTCCGCGTTCTTTTGCCGTTTTGGCATATTCAAACATAAGGTCGGGAGTTCTGTGCGCGCTGATTACGCGTTTTTCAAAGTCGACGCCGAATTCGGCAAGTGTCTCCATCGCAGCTGACATCACTTCGAGGTCGCTGGCAGAGCCCATAATGATTCCAACTTTCATATATATTGACAAGTAAAAATACTCCGTTCGGACAAGAGTCTCGGCTCCCGTTTTGAGCGACGCAAAGGTAGCAAAAAAATCAAAGTCTGCAAACCGGGCGTTTGACTAAGTGAAATATTTTGTATCTTTGATTCCGGGTTCTTCAAATACCCCTTATGTATCAAGATATTATAGGTTTTATTATGGAAAGAACACTGCTAATAATCAAACCCGGCGCCCTCCAGAGAGGTATTGCCGGAGAAATCATTACCCGTTTCGAGAAAAGGGGACTAAAACTTGTGGCTATGAAAATGGCAAGGCTAGATGACGAAATACTCTCGGTTCACTATGCCCACCTTCTGGACAAACCCTTCTATCCCTGGCTTCGTGACAGTATGAAAGCCGCCCCGGTGCTGCTTTGCTGCTGGGAAGGCTATGACGCAGTCCAGGTCGTCCGTTCAATGGCAGGTGCGACTAAAGCCAGCAAGGCCGTCCCGGGGACAATCCGCGGGGACTATTCTGTAAGCGCACAGGAGAATGTCGTCCACACTTCCGACTCCCTTGAAAACGCTGCCATCGAACTCTCGCGTTTTTTCAGCCCGGAGGACTATTTTGACTACGAATCTCCTCTCGATCCTTACAAATACGCTCCTGACGAGAGGTAGCCTGCTGCCCGCCAGAAGGCGTTGACGCTGAAAAAGAAGAAGTCCTGCAAATGTGAAATTTGCAGGACTTCTTGTAAGAGGGGGGATTACCTTATTTAATGTCGAAGATGACAAGGTCAGCATCTCCGAGACTGTATGGCCCCCAGAGTGAATAGAGGTAGAAATTGATGGTTTCGTTGAGCGTGTCAATCTCTCCCTTGCATTCTGCGATTTCTCCATCGTATGTCCCGAGAGCTGCACCCGGATATGTCCAGGAAGGAGCAATCACCTGGTCAGGAATTATGAGTGTGTAATCCAATGTGTTGATCCACATCTTAATCACATCTCCTCCGTACCAGATGTCTCCTTCCAATTTGAGACCGATAAGCTTGTCGGAAGGCACCCCTGCAGGAATCCAATCAGCATCAGGCAATTCAGTAATCTCTGTGACGGTGACTTGAGTGTCATATCCGTCATTGAGTGTTCCTGTTCCAAGGAAGTGTGCCTTTACGAATGGAGCGAATGCTGTATATGAAATCCTGTAGGAGAAAGCCGAACCGTCGGACATCTTCCATCCGGTGAAAGTTGTGTTGTTGAATCCTCCAAGGGATGTCCAACCCTTTACCTCGGTGCCGCTGTTAAGTACGTAGCTCGGAGTGAATTCAATCCTGTCGCCCACCGAAAGTGTGCTGACACCGAGTTTGTCGCAGACATCGCTGATTTTCACCTGAAGGGTGCAAGGAAATTCCCTGAAGCCTTCGGTCACCGCAGCGGAAGTCTTCTTCCCGTCGTGGGTATATACAGCCGTGAGATATGCCTCCTTGAGCATTGACCAGTCTCCCTGCTGTTCAGGGATGTCAAGGATGACGCTGAACACGTCGCTCTTGTCCGTTGACATCGCCGCTCCGGAGCCTTCAGGCTTGTGGATGTTGATCACAACTCCCTTCTCGACTCCGTCGAGGTCGTACGGCAGTTTTTGCTTGTTACAGCCGGTAAAGGCCGCAAGAACGAGGATCGTTGCTAATATTCTGTAATTTTTCATATTTCCAATGTTTTGAGTTTATTTCACATCCCAGAATACTGTCTTCTCGCTGACAACCCTGCCGTTGTTGGTGATGTTCGGGTTGACTGTGACCTCTCCGTTCGGATACCACATAACCCTCGGATAGTCCAGGATTTTTACGAGATTGAATGAAGTGAGTGACTCTGTCGCTTCGATGGTCTGGGCGTATGGAGTCCAGGCCATGTTGTTCTCATCGCCTTTGAAAAGGAGAGGGTAGCCTGTACGTCTGATGTCATTGTAAGCCTCGACAGGGTTGTAGAAGTTGGCAACCCATTTCTGAGTCATCAGTATTTCCATTTTCTTCGCATCGTCTGCTGCGTTATTGTATTTCTCGACAACCTTGCTTGCAAAGTCCTCTGCCGCTGTGGTGGAAATGGTCGGAACTGCGGAGTTTGAGCCTGTTGCAACCTTGTTCACGTGGTGGATTGATGCGAGGATACCTTCTTTCAGAAGATCGGCAACATTGCCTGAAGTTTCTCCTGAGAGCACCAGCTCAGCTTTCATAAAAGGAACTGAATATGCCTGGAGCATTTTGTCCGGAGCAATTCCGTTTCCTGAGGATGCCGTGATTGTACCACCGTTTCCGTCGTCATATTTTCCACCGCAAGGATAGATTCCGAGGGTTGTCATCACGTTTTCCTGTGTGCCGGAGGTATAGCCTGAGTTGCTTCCGAACATAATGGAGATGAAAGCTCCGTCACGGTAGTCGGTGTTGTTGGCTGCAGCACCGCTGGCGGTGCACTGGTTGTAGTAATAGTAGTTTGTCCTCGGGTCTTTGATTCCCCTGAAAGGATTGTCCTTGAAATTGTAGGTCTTTCCGTTCATCACCTCGTAGAGCCAAGGGCTGATCCAGACAGATTTCTGACCGCCTTCGTACTCGTCAATGAAAGTGTTGTTGCGCTCATCCATCGGTGTCTTGGCATCTGTGTGAGGGAATTCAAGGTCCTCGTCGTCGGCAAGGAAGTTGTTCTCGGTCAGAAGGGCAGTCAGTTCCGACTTCCATCCTGTCACTTTGTCCTGGGCAAGTCTTGATTGAACAAGCAGTTTGAGTTTCAGCGTGTTAGCTGCCTTCAGCCATTTGTCGACATCACCATTGTAGAAAAGGTCGTTGCTGCCAGGTCTGTTGGGATTCGCTGCCTCATCGTTCTGGAAATTCGCGATTGCCGTATTGAGGCTCTTGAGGAGGTCGTTGTAGATGTCAACGCTCGGGTCGGCCTTCGGAGTCTCGATTCCGACCACGTTGGCCTCGCTGTAAGGAATGTCTCCCCAGAGGTCTGTCATTGCCATATAGACGTGAGTTCTGAGAACACGGCCAATTCCTGCCATTATGGCATCTCCGCTATTGTCTCCGTAGGCGATGAGTTCGTCGCAGTTCTTGATTGAATAACGGTATGCCTGACTCCAGGTGTTGCCGAGAGTCGCATAGTTTGAGACGAGCGAGTAATTGTCAACCTCCCTGCTGCAGGTGTGGTGAGTGTATGAGGAGAAGTTGCCATTCAGATAGTCCCCGCCTGCGAAAGTGGCTCCGACTTCGTACTCCGCTGCGGTGAGGAGTTGTGAAGGGTCAAGCTTGGTAACCGCGTAAGGGTCGTTGTTGATGTTCAGGTTGCAACTCCCGAAAGCAGGCACAAGAAGCACTGCCGCAATGAGATATAATATTTTCTTTTTCATACTTCGATGTCCTTTTAGAATGTGAGTTTCAAGTTGAACGCGAATCTTCTGGTTGAAGAAGCGGAAGTGTAGTCTATACCCTGAACGTTGGTCTCACCGTAAGAGTTGACGGTCGGGTCGTAGTTCGAATATTTCGGAACATTAGGTGCCCAGTACCAGAGATTCCTTCCCACGATTGAG
>CAMEBJ010000013.1 GCA_945912085.1 uncultured Bacteroidales bacterium
AAAAGGGGGTATAGCTCAGTTGGCTAGAGCACCTGCTTTGCAAGCAGGGGGTCGTCGGTTCGAATCCGTCTATCTCCACAAAAAAGAGACATCCAAGTTTGGATGTCTCTTTTTTTGTGGAGATGCACCGCGACGCGGTGCTCTCTCTATGCCTAGGGGCCCTGCCCCTATTGTACCCCGCGGCTACGCCTTACGTATTTGCTTCGACAAATACACGGCTCTCGCCGTCGCGCTGATGCGCGATGCAATCCTCCCCGACTTCTCTGATTTTTCCAGATTTTTATGCGTCACTGGTTAAGAACTTGAGTTGTTCTAAAATGCAGACATTAGTTGCCGGGGGCCTTCTTCGTGCAAATCATCTGGCAATGAGACTCCGGTGGCTCAAGTTAATCATCTGGATCACTTCGTCGCTATAAGTACTTGATAATCAATGATAGGGTGAGCGCGGTGAAGCATTTTTGCCTTCATCAGGATCAGCAACCCCCATTCTACGACCCTCTAGGCCACATCGCTGATCCAGACGATTTGCTAGGGAGAGGAGCAAAATACCAGCCACGACATCCAGAAGATTTGCTCACTCGGGACAGGAAGGTCAGGCCGGGAATTACAATGAATATCCCGAAAAGGACAAAGCGCACTACCATGCCACAGAGTGCATTGTAGAGGGGTGTCCTGCGCTTTGTCCTTTTCCGGTTCAAGAAATGAGACGTCGGTACTTTTCATAAGTATTGGTTTGAAAGACAAAATTCCAGGATGGGAATGACAGGGTAGTTCAACTTGGCCCCCAGGCACGAGTGAAGTGAAACCAGGCACGAGTGAAGTGAAACCAGGCACGAGTGAAGTGAACCCTAAGGCACGGGAAATATAATCAGAGTTCGCTCAAAGCAATTTGCAGTGCTTAGGGATTAAGTGAATAATACCCCTAAGCACACAATTCTTAACCACAACACCGCACTTAGGAATATGAAAAATAACCTGCTTCAGATATGGATAAGATTTTCGGTGAAAGACTCGCACACGATTCGCCTTTAGACAAAATTTTACTATCTATGACTGTGCAGAATGAATTTCACGAGAAAGACCCGTCCTGAATTCAGAACGGGTCCCTTTTTCGTAAAGATTCTTATAAAACCGGCCTACCTTTTGTCAGGGGCACCTTTTGGGCCTCCGCCCTGGTGGAGTCTGTGAATCTGCTCCCTACGGAATTTTTCCTCAGCGAGATAAAGTCTGGCAACTTTCTCTGTCGGAAGGACCTTTTTCAAATCTTCCAACTGACTTTTGTCAAGGGACATCTCTGCGCTCTGTGCATTGACGTATGCTTCAAGAAGAGAGTTGAGTTCTGATTCAGACTTGCCTTCCTTGACAGCCTGGCTGAGTTCCCTGTAGGCCTTCATCACACCGAAATGACATTTATCCCTCTGCTCCCAGCATTTGTTGTAAACCGGCCAGAACACCTGTGCCTCTTCCGGAGTGAGGGAAAGTTCATTGGTAAGGAATGCAATTTTTTCACTTTTCATCCTTTCCTTCCAACCTTCATCGCGCTTTCCCCTGCTCTCCTGAGCAAAGGAAGGATTTGTCATCAGAAAAACGGCGAGAGCCGCAATTGTTTTCAATATACCCGAAGTTTTCATACTTTCAAAGATTTTCCTATTCTGTTTCATATCCCGTAAATTATTCAGTTTCAAAACTTTCGATATCTACTCCACTGTATATTAAATATTCCGCGATGTCCTCTTCAGTGACATATTCCGTTTCGTAATTGCCGGCGTAGTAGATCATATCCGGTTCAGTAACGGGGATAATGTCGAGATAGGCCATATCCTCAAATTCGTCAGTGGTGGAGGAGAATGGTAAATATTTCAGAAAAAGAGAACCTGCGCAGACAATTACTGCGAACATTGCCGCCAATGAAAGGTATGGGGCGAGAATCAGCCTGAGCGGTTTCCGCTCTGCAGACGATGTCTCTTCCGAAGATTTTTCTGCGGCGATTCTGGCCATTACGGAGCGGTTGACGCCTTCAAAATAGCCTTCCGGGGTTGTGAAAGGCATTTTCTTCAGGTCATCCGAAGTGTTCAATATGTCTTTTTCAATTTTTTCCATCGCGATATTAGACACCGTAAAAACAAAAGGTTAAAAATATTTTTCAAGTTCCTCCTTGATTTTTACATAAGCGTGGTGGTAGGAGGCTTTCAGGGAGCCGACCGAGGTCCCGGTAATGCGCGAGATGTCCTCGTAGCTTAGTTCGTCGAAGTAGCGCAGGAGAAAGACTGTGCGCTGCTTCGGGGGAAGCTTCTGAATAGCCTTGTGCAGGCGGCGCTGAAGTTCATTTCCATTGAAATAAGGGTCGGAGTCGATTTTCCGGCAGAGTGTCTCGTCCAGAGGTGCGGCAAAAGAGAGAGCTGCCCGGACTTTCTGCCTGCGCAGGAAATTCAGAGCTTCGTTGGTGGCAATGCGATAGACCCAGGTGTACAAAGAGGATGCTTCCCTGAACGAATCCAGGGAAGTCCATATTTTAACAAATGTCTCCTGCAGAAGGTCATCTGCATCCTCATGGGAGCAGGTCAGACGCCTGATGTGCCAGTAGAGACGCTCTTTGTAGGAGTCAACAAGGGCATTGAAAGCCTCCTCCCGCTTGCCCGAGCGGTACAAGGACATTATTTCCCTGTCGGGGACAGTCACTTTCTCGAGATGGCCTTCAGGGCTGCCTCTGCGATGTGCTCCCCGTCAAGGCCATAGGCTTTCATCAACTCAGCCGGGGTTCCGCTCTGGCCGAAGCGGTCTTGTCCGTTGACAAACTCCACCGGCACAGGGCAATGAGCGGCAAGAACCCCGCTGATGAGTTCTCCAAGTCCACCTGCCTGATTGTGTTCCTCGGCACAAACAACGGCCCCAGTCTTGGTTACAGAGGACACAACTGCTTCAACATCAAGCGGCTTTAATGTAGCGATATCCACGATTTCAGCAGAAATGCCCTTTTCTTCAAGCAGTTTGCAGGCCTGGAGGGCTTCCCATACAAGATGTCCGGTCGCAAAGATTGTCACATCAGTACCCTCATTCATAATATAGGCCTTGCCGATTTCGAAATCTGCGCCTGCCGGTGTGAAGTTCGGAACCGAAGGGCGTCCGAAACGCAGATAAACCGGACCATCATAGGAGGCTGCGGCAATAGTTGCGGCAACTGTCTGATTGTAGTCACAAGGATTGATTACTACCATACCCGGAAGGGCGCGCATCAGGGCTATGTCCTCCATCGTCTGGTGGGTTGCACCGTCTTCTCCGAGGGTGATTCCGGCATGGGATGCACAGATTTTCACATTGGCCCTTCCGTAGGCGACTTCCTGGCGGATCTGATCATAGACCCTGCCTGTGACGAACTCTGCAAAAGAGCCTACAAAAGGTATTTTCCCGGCAATTGCCATTCCTGCTGCCGTCCCGACCATATTTGCCTCGGCGATTCCGCACTGAACGAAACGCTCCGGGAACTCCGCCTTGAAATCCCCCATTTTGAGTGACCCCTCAAGGTCTGCGGTTAGCGCAACAACCTCGCTGTTCTGCCTTCCGGCCTCAAGAAGTCCGGCTCCGAAGCCACTGCGGGTGTCCTTGTTTCCTGAATTTGTATATTCTTTCATTTTGTTTTCCTTTTAGAGAATCAGACCATCAATAATCCCCGAGAGTTTCCTCCAATTGTGACAATGCCTCCTGACACTGCTCCTGGCTCGGAGCCTTGCCGTGCCATTTGTGGGTGCCGGCCATGAAATCGACTCCGTGGCCCATATCGCTTTTCATCAGAATCACCACAGGACGACCCTTGCCTGCCTCCGCCTTTGCTGCTGCATAGGCATTGAGAATCTGCTCGAAATCGTGTCCGTCACAGGTAAGCACAGTCCATCCGAATGAAGACCATTTGGCCACAAGGTCACCTACTCCTCCGACATCATCGATTTTACCGTCAATCTGCTGACCGTTCCAGTCCACCAGGCCGATGAGATTGTCAAGCTTGTGATGGGCCGCAAACATCGCAGCCTCCCAGATCTGGCCTTCCTCACATTCCCCGTCACCCATCAACACATATACTGTCTGCGGATCCGAATCCATCTTCTTTGCGAGTGCAAAGCCCGCAGCCGCAGAAAGTCCCTGTCCGAGGGATCCTGAAGCCTGGAAAATGCCCGGCAGTCCCGACTCCACGCAAGGATGTCCCTGAAGTCTGGAACCGTACTTCCTGAATGTTGCAAGTTCCTCAACTGGGAAATATCCACTCCTGGAAAGGAGGGAATAGTACACCGGAGTCAGATGTCCGGCTGAAAGGATGAACACGTCAGAGCCTTTGCCGTCCCGTCTCCAGGAGGACGGGTCGTGTTTCATCACATCAAAATAGAGGGCTGTAAGAAAATCGGCGCTGCTCATCGAGCCACCCGGGTGTCCGGATTTCGCTCCGGTGACCATTCTCACGATATCCCTTCTGACCTGGGATGCGATTTTTTTAAGTTCTTCGGTCGTTTTTGCCATAATACCTTTTGTTTTGAATTAGCACATCTGTACAAAAGTACGCAATTTTTCCGGTATTTGAATTATCTTTGCAAGATTACAAGGAAAACTGATGAACAACACAAGGAATTTTTGCATTATTGCGCATATAGACCACGGTAAGAGTACCCTTGCCGACAGGATGCTGGAGATTACCAACACGCTGAGCAGCAGGGATATGGAAGCACAGGTGCTGGATTCGATGGATCTTGAGAAGGAGAAGGGGATCACAATCAAGAGCCACGCCATACAGATGGAGTATGTGTACAGGGGTGAGAAATTCATTCTCAACCTGATCGACACTCCGGGGCACGTGGACTTTTCCTACGAGGTCAGCCGTGCCATTGCCTCCTGTGAGGGGGCACTTCTTGTCGTGGATGCAACCCAGGGAATCCAGGCACAGACTATCTCCAACCTGTACCTTGCCATCGAGCACGACCTCGAAATCATACCGGTGCTCAACAAGATTGACGTGGATTCCGCTATGGTAGAGGTCGTTACGGACCAGGTGACTGACCTTCTGGGATGCAAAAAGGAAGACGTGCTTCTGGCATCCGGAAAGACGGGAGAGGGAGTGAAGGAGATCCTGGATGCAATCGTTGAGCGCATACCTGCCCCCCAGGGAGACCCACAGGCTCCGCTTCAGGCCCTGATTTTCGACTCGGTCTTCAATTCGTTCCGCGGAATCATCGCCTACTTCAAGGTTCGCAACGGTTCCATCCGCACAGGGGACAAGGTCAAGTTCTTCAACACCGGAAAGGAATATGTAGCCGATGAGGTCGGAGTTCTCAAGATGAAGATGTGTCCGAAGGACGAAATACCTTGCGGAAGTGTGGGATATATTATTTCCGGAATAAAGACTGCTGCCGAGGTCAAGGTGGGTGACACTATCACACACACCGACCGGCCTTGTACAGAAGCGATTGCAGGATTTGAAGAGGTGAAGCCTATGCTCTTTGCGGGAATGTATCCCGTGGAGACCGACCAGTACGAAGAGCTCCGTTCGTCGCTTGAGAAATTCCAGCTGAACGATGCCTCGCTGGTGTTTGAGCCGGAGTCATCCCTTGCGCTCGGATTCGGATTCAGATGCGGGTTCCTCGGGCTACTTCACCTTGAAATCGTTCAGGAAAGGTTGTTCAGGGAATTCGGGATGGATGTAATCACGACGGTCCCGAACGTTTCCTACAAGGTCTATACTACCCAGGGGGAGGTGGTGGATGTCCACAATCCTTCCGGTCTGCCGGCAGCCACTCTCATCGACCACATCGAAGAACCATACATCAGGGCTCAGGTAATCTCGAAAGCTGATTTCTACGGCCCGATTATGAAACTCTGCCTCGACAAGAGGGGCGTGCTCATCAACCAGCATTACATCACCGCGGACAGGCTTGAGCTTACCTACGAGATGCCGCTGTCCGAGATTGTGTTCGACTTCTACGACAAACTCAAGTCAATATCAAAGGGTTACGCATCCTTCGACTATCACGTGGTAGGGTTCAAGGAAGCAAAGCTCGTCAAACTTGACATTCTTCTGAACGGCGACCCGGCCGATGCGCTGTCTTCACTGATTCACGTTGACCACGCCTACGACTTTGGCAGGAAAATCTGCGAGAAACTCAAGGAACTCATTCCGCGCCAGCAGTTCGACATTGCCATTCAGGCTGCCATCGGAGCGAAAATCATCGCACGCGAGACCGTCAAGGCCGTGAGGAAGGACGTGACGGCCAAATGTTACGGTGGTGACATCACCCGAAAGAGGAAACTCCTCGAAAAGCAGAAACAGGGAAAGAAGAGGATGAGACAGATCGGAACGGTGGAAGTGCCCCAGAGCGCCTTTATGGCCGTCCTCAAACTTGACTAAGCTAACATCAGATGAGGTCGGCAATCCTAATGACAGTCCACAACAGGAAGTCTCAGACATTGAAATGCCTGGAGGCCTGTCGTGAACAGTTTGCCGAATTGAAGGGGAAATTCGATTTCACGGTCTATCTCGTCGATGACGGAAGCACTGACGGAACCTCCGAGGCTGTTCTTGAAATGTTTCCGGGCACTGTCATCCTCAAGGGAGACGGCAGTCTGTTCTGGAATCACGGAATGATAAGAGCCTGGGAGGAGGCGGCAAAGGAGGATTTCGATTTCTACATCTGGCTGAATGATGACACCATACTTCTTCCCGGAGCACTGGGTGTCCTTCTGGAAAACTCCAGCTACCTCAGGCACAAAGCAATCCTCGCAGGAACTGCAAAGGATTCCTCAGGCAGGCTCAGCTACGGGGGACGCACGAGAAAAGGCCGTCTGATTCCTCCCGATGAGACCATTCCGATTCCCTGCGACACCTTCAACGGCAATCTTGTTCTCGTACCAAGGTATGCTTTCAAGGCGCTGGGAACGATGGATCCTCACTACAGCCATAGTTTCGGGGACTACGACTATGGAATCAGGGCGGACAAGGCCGGCATTACAACCGTCATAGCTCCCGGAGTACTTGCTCTGTGCGACAGAAATCCGGGGCTCCCGAAATGGAGAAACGGGGCATATACACTGAAGCAGCGCTATTGTGCCATTATTTCTCCAAAGGGACGTCCTTTCAGGGAGCAATTCCTCTATGACACGCGTAAAGGAAATGTTCTGACAGCAATTGCGCATTTCATCTCTCTGAACATAAAGGTGCTGTTCCCGAAAAGAGAAAGGGTTTCAAACCCTTAGCACAGACGCTGAAAATCAAAGGGGCTACCTTCCCAGGCAGCCCCTTCAAACCTCTTTTCAGAGGGAAATTCTTATGCTGTGATACTCGGTCAGAATTGCACACTTGTTTACCTTGTATCACCAAGCATCAAGAGACGAATAAGATTCTTAACCGATGCAAATGTCGGAATGAAATATTCATCAAAGGTTGTTGATAGAGTTGTTTTAAATGTTGTTTTATAGGTTGTAGAGTGTTCTACGCAAGAAAATAGTAAAAATTTTTGATAGTATGAAAAAGATAAGATACTACATTGCATCGATGAGATTGCGCACCCTTCCCCTGTCAATGTCCGGAGTCATACTCGGACTTATGCTGGCCGCGGCTGACTATCAGGTAAGATGGGACACCATTGTGCTGACTCTTCTGACAACTGCTTTTCTCCAGATTCTCGCAAATGTCTCAAATGAATACGGGGACTACAAATCAGGCACGGATTCCTCCGACAGGAAAGGTCCGGCTTATTCCCTGACAGGAGGTTTCCTCACGGAAAACGATTTCAAGGTAATGATATGGATATATATCATTCTATGCGCAGTCAGCGGGCTTGCCTTGATAAAGATCTCCTTCGGCACCCTGATTGACCTTGAACCTGCCCTGATGATTCTGCTCGGGGCAGCGGCAATCAAGGCTGCTACCCACTACACCCTGGGAAAGAACCCCTACGGATACAGAGGTCTCGGAGACATCTACGTCTTTCTGTTCTTCGGTCTTGTCTCAGTGCTTGGGGCCTACTATGTCGCTTCGCACAACCTCCGTCCGCTGATGCTCCTGCCGGCCAGTGCCATAGGTCTTTTCAGTGTGGGAGTGCTTAACGTGAACAATATCAGGGATATGGAGACTGATGCCAGGACAAGGAAAACCATCCCTCTCAGAATCGGGGAAAGAAATGCTAAAATCTACCAGACGGCTCTCGTGGCAGGAGGCTGGATATGTATGACAGTCTTCACCTTTCTGAGAATCTCGGATCCCTGGCATTTTCTTTTCCTTGCCACCCTGCCTCTGTTTGTCATCCACATTGTCGGGGTCTGGAAAAAGAGCGGCAAGGCCCTGGACCCGATGCTCCCTCTTCTGGTGATGTCAACCTTTGCGTTCTCGATTCTGGGAGGACTCGGGTTCCTGGTCTTCCTTTTCTGAAAATAGAAGGCTATTTTTCACAGACATACATCCGGCAGATTCCGAAGGTCAGCGGCTTGTGGATGACCTTGCGGAAGCCTGCCTCTTTCAGCATCGGGATGAATTTGTCAGGTTTTGGAAATCTGAGGACTGAGGCCGGAAGGTACTCGTATGCTCCCCTGTTCCCGGAAACCTTTCCTCCCACACCAGGAAGGATTTTCATAAAATACAATTTGTAAATCCACCTGATAATGACATTTGAAGGAACGGAAAGTTCGAGTATCACCAGCCTTCCGTCGTCCGAGAGCACCCTTGCCATCTCTCTGAGACCCAGATCGAGATGTTCAAAATTCCGGACACCGAACCCGGCTGTGATTCTGTCAAAGGAGCCGTCCGTGTACGGAAGTTCCTCACAGTCAGCCTGAACCATCTCCACAAAGACATTCTTCCCGGACTGCGGTTCGAATCCGGCCTTCCTTACCTTTCTCCTTCCGACTCTCATCATTCCCTCGGAGATATCTATTCCTGTCACACGGACACCCCGGGACCTCGTTTTCAAGGCCCTTGAGGCAATTGCAATGGACAAGTCACCGGTTCCGCACGCCACATCGAGAACTTTCAGAGGGCGGTCGGTGTCAACAATCCAGCGGACAGCCTTCCTCCTCCATCCCTTGTCTATGTTCATAGACAGAACGTGGTTGAGTCTGTCATATTCCGGAGATATGTCATCGAACAATATTTTTATTCCTTCTTTTTTCGGCATAACACAAAACTATTACGGTACGGGATCATATCCGCTTCCTCCCCAGGGGTGACAGCGAAGAATCCTCCTGACAGTGAGGTAAAACCCTTTGAACGGTCCCCATTTTCGAAAAGCTTCAAGGGCATACTGCGAGCAGGTAGGGGTAAAACGGCAGGTAGGAGGTTTGTAGGGACTTATGCACACCCTGTAGAACTTGATCAGAAGGACAAACGGGAAGATTGCCACAGACTTCAATATTTCCTTAAGACTTCTGTGACCCATCTTCGTTCAATTTTGAAATCATCCTTCCAACGGAGTCGAATATTTCGCTGAACTCCACCTGTCTCTTACATATATATATAATGAGAATGTCGTGGTCCAGAGAAGTCATTTCATTCTTGCGGAGCCTCCACGCCTCCCTTATGCGGCGTTTCATCCTGTTGCGGGAGACAGCTCTCTTGAATATTTTCTTGGGAACGGATACCATTACCCTGTTCAGTCCGCTTCCAGTGCCACTGAGACGGCAGAAACGAAGAACGCCTCCCTGCACTTCGAAGAAGCGGCCTTTGGCAAGGAGACGGGATATGTCATTCCTGCTGCACAGCCTCTCCTCCTTCGGGAAAGTATGGCGGACAGGTTCCATTTACTTGTTGTTTTCCAGGTAAATCTCGACGGCTTTTGCAACTGACGGTGCCTCGATGCTCGGAGCGGAAATGGCAATCTCAAGGCCGGCCTGCTCCATTGCCTTCACGACGGATTTTCCGTAGGACACGAACTTGACGTCTCCCTGTTTGAAATCCGGGAAGTTCTCATAAAGCGATTTGACATCGGCCTTGTTGTAGAGGACTATCATATCATAGGAAGCAATGTCAACCCCCTTGAGGTCCTGGGACACGGATTTCACGAACACAGCACTGGTGAAATCCATTCCGGTGTTCTCGAAGGCTCTTGTGATGTCATTGTTGGTGGAGTCGGACGTGGTTATGAGGAACTTCTCTCCCTTGTGCCTGGAGCCGATCTGGCCGATTACGGAGTCGGCAGTGCCGTCACCGAAGAAAATCTTGCGCTTGCGATAAACGATGTGTTTCTGGAGGTACATGGCAACAGCTTCCGTGGTGCAGAAGTATTTCATAGTCTCGGGAATCTTCACCCTGAGTTCCTCACACAAGCGGAAGAAAGCGTCAATGGTTGATCGCGCTGAAAAAACTATTGCAGTGTAATCGAGAATGTTGATTCGCTGTGCCCTGAACTCTCTGGAGGAGACGGGTTCTATCAGGAAAAACGGGATAAAGTCAAACTGAACCCCATATTTTTGCGCTACTGCATCATAAGGTGTAGCAACCTTCGGCGGCTGCTGTGAAACCAAAATTCTTTTGACCATCTTCTATAATAACATTGCCGAGGCCACCATTAGGCCTGTTGGAACAATTTCAAGGGTGCAAAGGTACAAAATTGTTGAAAAAATCGTGCAATTGTGTGCGAAAATTTGACCTTTCCTGAACAGGAGGAGCAGCCAGAGAACTGACAGAAAGCACAGAATCACAGTTCTTACCGCATCGTCCGGCACACCGAAGCGTCCCAAGACTCCGGAAACAACCACAAGTGTAAGGGAAGCCAGGCTAAAGAAAGTCCTGAACAGGCCTCCGGCAGCAAGGTAGGCTTCCTTTGGAGTCTTCCTCATTTTGCAGACATTCAGAAGGAATATTCTCAGGAGGAGGAAAACCGCCACACATGCTATTGTGCCCAGGACACGGAATGTCCCGGGGATGAAATCCAGAAAGTCAGGGGAGTAAACGCCGTACCTGTCCAGAACGATTGACATCGGAACAATCATCAGGATGAAAAAAAGATTCCTGTCGCGGGAAGTGCCGACACTGTACTCAAGAGCAGGCGCCTTCCTCCAATCGACAAGGCAGGCTGTCATTGAGGGCAGGACGAAACAAAGTCTTTTAAGGAAAAAGACACAAAGAAGGACGGAGACGACAGCCAGGACGTCCACTAAGGGGAAAACGTTTACCAAATTGTCCTCCATCTAATTGCCGCGTTTTGCATTGTAGCCTTCCGACTGGAGGATTTTCACGACCTTGTCACGGAAGTCCCCCTGGATGATTATTTCCCCGTCCTTGGCGGATCCTCCTGTACCACAGCCGGTCTTAAGGACCTTGCCGAGAGCCACGAGGTCCTCCTCCGTCCCCACGAAACCGCTCACGAGAGTCACCTGCTTCCCTCCCCTGTTTCTTCTGTCAATGGAAACAATGAGTTTCTGCTTCCCCGGAGGAAGGGTCTGAACCTGAACTTCGTCAGTCTCCTCCACAAAATCAAAGTCAGGATTGGTGGAATACACCACTCCGAGCCGTTTTTTCCAATCGTTGTCAGCCATCGGGAATGAGTTAAATTTTTGCAAATATAAGGATTCTGTTCGTATATTTGTAGTTTTGTTGCAAACACGGACAAATTGATATGGACATAAAGAAATTCAATTTCTGGAACAGGCTTTCGGCAGTGGCTGTCCTGCTGGTCTCAGCTGCGACCTATCTCGCCACCATCGAGCCGACCGCATCTTTCTGGGATTGCGGAGAATTCATCGCATCATCCTACAAACTTGAGGTCGGACATCCCCCGGGAAACCCTGTCTTTCAGCTAATCGCAAGATTCTTCACCATTTTTGCAGACAAGGAACACGCGGCAGTGGCAGTCAATGCAATGAGTGCACTGTGCTCGGCATTCACCATCTTCTTCCTCTACCTCACAATAGTTTTCTTCACCAAAAGGCTCGTAAAACCGGGCAGGGACGGGAACTACGGCACGGCCGGGGCAATCGCCATCTTCGGCTCCGGAATCATCGGTTCGCTAGCCTACTGCTTCTCCGACACCTTCTGGTTCTCGGCTGTCGAGGGAGAGGTTTACGCGATGTCATCCCTGTTCACCGCTCTTGTGCTCTGGGCAATGACAAAATGGTATGAACAGGCGGACCAGCCTTACGCAAACAGGTGGATTGTCCTGATTTCCCTGCTGATGGGCCTTTCCATCGGAGTCCACCTTCTGAACCTGCTGGCCATCCCGGCACTCGTCTTCCTCTACTACTACAGGAAACGCGAGGACGGGCATTACAGTTTTTGGGAATATGTGAAAATATTCGCCCTGAGCTGCGTCATCCTTGCTCTCATCCTTTTTGTCATCATCCCTTACCTTCCGAAGACGGCGGCATACGTTGACCTGTTCTTTGTCAACACCCTTCATCTTCCTTTCAACACCGGAGCGGCTTTCTTCATGGTCGCACTCCTCGCCCTCTGCTTCTGGGGTCTGTTCATCACAATGAAAAAGGAGAAGGCCCTGCTCAACACAGTCCTTCTCTGCTTCACCACAATCATCATCGGTTTTTCCATATTTTCCATAGTCATTATCCGTTCCTGCGCAAAGACCCCGACCAACGAGTACCAGCCGGACAATCCTTTCACCCTCGTGCGCTACCTCGGTCGCGAACAGTACGGAAGCAACCCTCTCATCTATGGTCAATATTTCGATGCACCCTACGAAATCGATATGCCGAAATACTGGGCTCCGCTGGGGAAGAGGTACATCAAGGCCGACGGACAGATGAACGCCAAATACAAACCTGAAGGAAAGATGTTCTTCCCGAGGATGTGGGCTACAAGTCCAGACGGCCGAACGGAGGCTTTCTACGAGGCATATATGAACGGAAGGGGCAAGACAGTCAAAGGTGCACAGCACAAGAAGCCTACCTTCTGGGACAATATGACCTTCTTCTTCGACTATCAGCTGAACTGGATGTACTGGAGATACTTCATGTGGAATTTCGCAGGACGACAGAACGAGTTCCACTCCCCGACCCCGGGAGAGCTTTTCACAGGGAACTGGGAAAGCGGCATCGGTTTCCTGGATGAGCTGCGGCTCGGGGACCAGAGCGACGCTCCGGCATATCTCAAGGAGAACAAGGGCAAGAACCACTACTTCCTTTTACCGCTGCTGCTCGGCATCATCGGGATTTTCTTCCAGTTCGCAAGGGACAAGAGGGGGTTCTGGGTGACTTTCCTGATGTTCTTTATGACAGGAATCGCGATTGTCATCTACCTCAACCAGCCCCCTTACCAGGTCAGGGAGCGTGACTATGCCTACGCCGGATCATTCTACGCGTTCAGCATCTGGATAGGATTCGCCGTGGCAGCCATATATTCCTGGATCAGGAGCCTCATCTCACAAAAGGACGAAGCCCCACAGGGCGCACTGACAGCTGCGGCAACCGTTGTCTCGCTGTGCTGCCTCGGAGTGCCCGTGCTGATGGCGCAGCAGAACTGGGACGACCACGACAGGAGCAACCGCCGCACGGCCGTGGAAATGGCAAGGAATTACCTCAACTCAGTGGGAGATAACG
>CAMEBJ010000014.1 GCA_945912085.1 uncultured Bacteroidales bacterium
TGTGAGATGGCGTTCCCGTAGAGGATGATCCTCATATATTCCCTTGCATAGGGGAGAGTGTTTTCACTTGCTCCGAAAAACGTCAGAATCGGGTCAAGGAAGACTAGTGACACCACCATGAAAATCATTCCGATGATGAGGTTCAGGGAGACTATGTTTCCCAGCACCTTGGATGCCCCGTTGTAGTTCTTCTGACCCAGAAGGATTGAGAGTATTGTCGAGCCTCCGACTCCGACCAGTGTGCCGAATGCCGTAGAAAGGTTCATCAGCGGGAAGGTCACGGCAAGTCCCGAGATGGCGAGGGCACCTACACCCTGGCCGATGAATATGCTGTCAACCATATTGTACAGCGACGAGGCCGTCATCGCTATTATGGCCGGCAGAGCGTAAGATTTGAGAAGTTTTCCGATTCTTTCCGTCCCGAGTGCCGAAGGGGACAGGTTTTCTTTTCTTTCAGATTGATTGCCTGTCTGCTCCATCATTCTTCATTCTCCACCATTTCCACCTCGAAGACAAGAGGAGCATATCCCGGAATTGAATTTCCGCTGCCTGATTGTCCGTAGCCAAGGTCGGAGAGGAAAACTCCGACTCCTTTTTCCATTGATCTCATCTGCCAGAGAGTCCGTGAGAATCCGCTGATGACGCTCGAAGAACTGCTTCCCATAGTCAGCGAGAGGGAATCTGCAGCCCATTTGATGGATGTAGGAGAGTATGTTCTGGATGTGCTGTGGATTTTGTGGATTTTCGCGGTGTCCGCAATTGTCGTGTCGAATACTTTTCCGTTCAGCAGCCTGCCGGTGTAGTTGACGTAAACCGTGGTGTCCTCTTTAAATTTGTCTTCTTTGAGGGGCTTTCCGGTGCGTTTGTAGTAGAAGCCGTACTGGAGGGAGTCAACCTTTTCCCCGAAGCGGCCTGAAAGGTAGCTTTCTATCAGCTGAATCTGCCTGTAATTCATATTCATCACAGTGTCAACTATTTCAATCGTGTAGATCGCAGGAGTGTTCTCTGTCACGTTTGCGATGTACTCCTCCTCTGAAGAGTATCTGTTGTAGGTCTGGAGCCATCCCGGAATCACGACGGATCTTTTCCCGTTGATTCTCATTCCCTTAATCGCATCGGCAAGGCCGGCATTCATCGAGTCTTCGGAATATGTCCAGTAAACGGGACCGTAATAGTTTTCGTCACTGTAGGTCCCGAGCATTCCGGCGATGTCTGACGAGGATGTGGAGGAAATGTTTCCGTCAAGGTCTGAAATAGTGTAGTTCACCGAAATGAAGGTTGAACCTTCGATTGGATCACCGTTCCCCGGGGTGTCCTCAATGATGTATGCCCCGAGCCCCGTGCGTTCTGCATCAGGGTGGTGAACATATATCCAAGCATCAAAATATCTCTTTGCGGCGTCGTTTGTGACTGATGAACGCTCTTTCGCGCAACTGCTGCACAACACAATCAGTATGGCGGCCGCCGTATAGGAAATGATTTTTCTCATATTTTCGGTCTATAAATCCTGCAAATATACAAATTAATTCCTGACACTCTCAATAATTACGTGATAAAACAGGGCGGAGTTTGCAGGAATCGTGCCTAAAGGTTTTTTGCCGAAACCATATTTCCCGGAGAAAACGATGTAACTCTCTTCGCCGGCGCGACAACCGATCAGACCATCCCTGAGGCCTTCGGTGAGACTTTTGTCGTCCAGTTCCAAGGTTACCGGACTGCAATCCGGGTCCGTGACATTCCAACTCCCGTTGTCAACAAGATCCTGAATGTTGGTGGCCAAAAACAGTTGGGGCTTGCTGTCAAAGGTATATGCCTCGTAGTATAAGGTGACTGCGGCATTGCTGCCGGCCTCTTCTCCACGGCCTTCGTTCCAGACTGCCTTGTTGGAGCCGTTCTGCCTGACGATTCGCCTTGGCTTGACGGTGACTTTCACACTGAGTGTGTCCAGACCGCCTGCGTCGTTCTGCTGGGTCTGCGCCGTCATCGAGATGATTTCCTCCTTTTCCCAGTAGTTCTTGTAGGTCGTTCCGGGATATGTTATCGAGGCTGTCACCGATGAAAGATATTTGTCAATCTTTGCTTCCTGATTGTTGTAGGTGTTCTCACGGCTTGCCGAACAACCGCAAAGAATGGCTGGCAGCAGGAGAATGGGAATCGTGAATATCTTATTGAATCTCATTTTCTTCATTAATGAACAGATGTGTAACTTCTTCGATGTACCTTGCTGCGTCCCGTGCATCTTTTACCGCACCCGGAACAGGCAGGCTTCCTCCCGAGGCTAGCTCGTGCCCGCCTCCGTTGAAATGGAGTCTTGCGCAGAGGTTTGCGGAAACCCCTTTCTTTGACCTGATGGAGACCCGGAATTTTCCTGCGTCTTCCTTCAGGAATATGCTCATCCGGACATCATTGATGCTCAGGGGCTCGTTGACAAAGCCTTCGGTCTCTCCCTCCTGGACTCCGTAGCGGCAAATTGTCTGCTTGTCGAGAATCATGTAGGCCACCCCGTAGGGCGTGATTGTCAGATTCCTGTGAAGGAGTTCGCCTTTCAGCCTGAGCCTCTGTTCGCGGTCGCTGCGGTAGAGATGGCCAAGGATGGAATCCCGGTCAACGCCCGCTGCAAGAAGTTCGGAAGCCATCTGCAGGGTTCCGGGATAGACTGAATTTGCAAAATTGTTGGTGTCGGTGGTCATCCCTGTCATCAGGGCTGTGGCGGTTTCCTGTGGAAGGTTTGCGGCATTGCCTCCTGTCTGTGGCATCTCCTTGAGGATATGGAACAGCAGCTCGCAGGTAGAGGATGTCTCAGTCTCGGAAAACACGAGGCTGAACTTGCTGCGGTCCGGGTCGAGGTGGTGGTCTATGAGGATTTTTTCAGCACCTGAACTTTCAAGCGTTTCTGCCAGGGCTTCGGTCCTTCTGAAGTCATTGTAGTCAAGACTGATCAGCAGGTCACTGTGCCTGATTGCAGACAGGGCTTCCTCCGGAGAGTCCTCGTGGATGATCATCCGCCCTTGCGGAACGGATTCCAGGAGAAAACCTACGGTGCGCGGGGTCTGGTGCGGGAGGATGATGCGCGCATCCTTTCCCTGCCGGAGAAGAAAATGCAGCATTGCAACTGTGCTGCCCACAGCATCGCCGTCCGGACGGATGTGCGAAGTTATGGAGATTGATTCGGCATTGGAAATCATCTCCACAAGGGATGCAAGGGCTGATTTGTCGGGTGCTGTCATTTTAATCCGGTTTTACCGGGGGCAAAATTACAAATTATATTGCATTTCATAAATCAAATTTTTAACTTTGTCCGGAATTTTTGGGAAACAAAAAAACAAATCAATAATGGTCAAGAAAATTTTTACCTATCTGATTCTCCCTGTAGTAATTATAGGGTTGGTCTATGCCATCGTGCAGAGTGTTATGCAGCCTGTAAGGTTCAACAAGGAAAAGGCCGCCCGTGAGGCCGTAGCCATCGAAAGGCTCAAGGACATCAGGACTTTGCAGGTCGCTTTCAAGAGTGAAACCGGACATTTCACCTCGTCTGTGGATTCCCTCAAGGACTTCTATAACAACGGAAAGATTGAGGTCTTGATGCAGATTGGTTCCCAGGATGACTCTGTTGCAGTTGAGAACACGAAGAGACTCAAGAAACGCAATCCGCGCATCAAACCTGAGGAGATGTTCGAACTCTATAAGAAAGGTGAGCAGCTCGTTTTCTCCATCAAGAATGAGATTCCGGTGTGCGACACCCTCTTCAACGGTCGTCCGGGCTTCAGCGTAGATTCTCTCGCATTCATTCCGTTCAGCGGAGATTCCCTCATTATGGAATCCACAATCAAGAAGGTTTCAGGAGTGAACGTTCCTCTGTTCGAAGCGTCAATGCCTTACAGATCACTTCTCAAAGGTCTTGACAATCAGCTGAGAATCAATCTTGATGCAGAAAGGGAAGACACCGGAAGGTATCCTGGTCTGAAAGTCGGAAGTGTAACTGCACCTAACAACAATGCAGGAAACTGGGAGTAATTACACATTATATAATAGCAAGTGTGCCCTCGTCCCTCTCGGATTGTTCGATCCGAAAACGGCGAGGGCAATGCTTGTAGAACTCGTTGACCTGTCTGAAGGCGATAGGGTGGAGTATATTGATGTCCCGTCGTACGATGCTGTTCTGGTCTATGCCGTCCCGTCAGACAGAAGCAATGCCGAAGGCCGGTTCATCCCTGAACTTTACAGGCTTCTGAATGCTTCCGTGGGAATTGATGACTACAACAGAATCATCGCCTCCTGGTCCGGCGGAAGACTGTTTCTGGTTGTAGCTCAGGGTAGGAACCTCTTGTTCTGCAACAGTTTTTCCGCAGGGGATTTCACCTCGGCCGAGTATTTCCTGTTTCTTGTCCTGAACAGGCTTCAACTGAATCCGGAAGTGTCAGCGGTGTATTTCAGGACTCAGTTGAGTGAGAAGGATGAGTTGTCCCTCTGCCGATATTTCAAATCTGTCGGATATGTCGAGTGATTGCCGGCCAATATTTGTGGAGAGAGACGATGAGAATAATAGGAGGAAGTCTTAAGGGACGGAGGATAATGCCTCCGGCAGATTACAAGGCAAGACCTACGACGGATTTTGCCCGAGAGGGACTTTTCAATGTACTGAACAATGAGTATGAGTTTGAAGGTCTGACTGTTATCGACCTTTTCGGAGGCACCGGAGCGATTTCCTTCGAGTTTGCTTCCCGCGGGGCTGCAATGGTGCATTGCATCGAGATGTCTCCCGAGAATGCTTCATTCATCCGCTCCACTGCTTCGAAGTTTTCATTGAAGAATGTCAATGTGGTCAGGCACAATGTCTTTGACTTTCTCGAGATATGCAGGGTGAAGGCCGATCTGGTTTTTGCGGATCCTCCATATTCCCTTGAGGGACTTGACACCCTGCCGGACCGTGTTTTTGCAAAGGACATTCTGAACGACGGATGCTATTTCATTCTTGAGCATCCTGATTCCTACTCTTTTGCGGAGCATCCGTATTTCGTGAAGGAAAAGAGATATGCCAATGTCCATTTTTCTTTTTTTGAGAAGAGGTAAGATTATGCAAATGTCATCAGTTTCAAGGCAAAGAAAAATAGAGAAGATTACCATTATCGGTTCTGTGGTAAACCTGCTTCTGTCCGTCGGAAAGATTCTGGCCGGTATTCTGGGCAGGAGTGCCGCTATGCTTGCTGATGGTGTACATTCGCTGTCGGATCTGCTCAGTGACATCGTGGTGCTGGTTTTCGTCCGCATTTCCTCAAAGGGAAAGGACAAGAGCCACGATTACGGTTACGGAAAATTCGAGACATTCGCCACATTCATCGTCAGTGTGTTGCTTCTGGTGGTTGCCGCTGAAATGATGGTCTCCGGAATAGAGACAATCAGGAAGATTCTCAATGGCGGTGAGATTGCCAGTCCGGGGTATGTCGCCCTTGCAGCAGCAGCCGTGTCAATCCTTGCAAAGGAACTTTTGTACCAGTTCACTGTCCTGGTAGGAAAGCAGGTAAACAGTCCTGTGGTCATCGCAAATGCCTGGCATCACCGGTCGGATGCCTTTTCCTCGATTGGGGCACTGATCGGAATTTCCGGAGCAATGCTCTTGGGAGACAAATGGATAGTACTTGATCCGATTGTCTGCTGTTTCATCAGTGTGGCCATCATTGTGCTCGCGGTCAAGATGGCAGTGCCTTCAATAAAGGAACTGCTGGACGTGTCCCTGCCGGATGAGATGGAGAGGGAAATCATCAGCCTAGCGTCATCGGTCGAGGGTGTAAGGAATGTTCACGGCCTGAAGACCAGACGTAACGGGCCGTCTGTAATCATTGATGCCCACATCGTCGTGGATCCTGAGATTTCTGTGGTTGAGGCTCACGACATATCCACAAAGGTGGAAGAGACCCTCACTTCGCGTTTCGGTCCGGAAACTCAGATGTCCATTCATATCGAACCCTCGGAAGAGGCAAAATAAAGGGAATATGAGAAGATTTCCATTGACAATTTTCTTTTTGATGCTCTGTGTACTGATTCAGGCTCAGACAGCCGCTTGCCTGTACCGCCTTGCGGACGGGGTACAGGTCAGCGAGATTTCCTCCACTACCGGGAATCTGAGGGACAGTCTTGGCCTCGGTGGTCCTGCCGTGGAGAATTCCTATATGGGATTGCGTCTTTTTGCAGATGACAGAGGTGCCATTGACTTGTATTCAAAGTCGGGACGCGGTCTGGAAATTGAGAAATATGCCTGGAATCCAGATTCTCTTGCCGTTGCGGAGTATAGCGCGGGAGGAGATTTCTTTGATGAAGGCCTGACACTCGGACTCGGGGGAATCGCATTGTTTGACGGGGAGAAGATTGTCCCTCTTGTGGCTGCACAGGGGCGTACTGCCCGTGTGGGTACCTCGGCCAAGGGGTCTTTTGCAGAGATTGTCTCCAGGGGAGTGCTCTGCTCGGGGGAGAGCGTGGATGTCTCTGTCCGCATCGATGTCAGCACGAAGAAAAGGGATGCCTGGGTGACTGCCAGGGTCCTGAATGGAGTGAAGGTGTGCTTTGTCACCGGTGTGGTCTGTCCTCAGGAACAGTCTGCAAAGACTGCCAGGGGAGTAATCTCAATCTGGAGAAAAGGACGCTGTCAGAATCGTGAAATCGCTGTCGGAACGGGATTGTTTTTTCCTGAAGGTGTCTTCGGGGCTCCTGAAAAGGTTGACGGGATGATGAGGATTGTCTCAAAGCCTTCCTCCCAGGTCAGTTTCAGGATTGTCGGGGCTTCTTCCCTTGAGGCGGAACTCAATTCTGCCCGCCGCTTTGAGACATATATGGGATTATGAAAAAATCAAGGATAGAAAAGACAAATGTCGCCCGGCTTCTGGACAAGGCGGGAATAGAATATGAACTTGTGCCCTATCAGGTCGATGAAAACGACCTGTCCGCAGGTCACATAGCCTCGCAGCTTGGTGAGCCTCTTGAGCAGGTCTTTAAGACTCTTGTGCTGGATGGGGACAGGACGGGGCATTTCGTGTGTGTGGTTCCGGGAGGTGCAGAAGTGGATCTTAAGGCCGCCGCAAAGGTCTCGGGCAACAAGAAATGTGACCTGATTCCGATGAAGGAACTCCTTCCTCTCACGGGATATATCCGGGGAGGATGCTCTCCTGTGGGTATGAAGAAACCGTTTCCGACCTATTTTGACAGCAGTGCAGTGGACTATCCTTTCATATATGTCAGCGCCGGAGTGCGAGGTTTGCAGTTGAAGGTGTCCCCGGAAGCCCTGATAGGTTATGTCGGAGCGTTAACTGCAGAGATTGCAACTAAAGGTTAGTAATAATAATAGTGTGTTAAAATCAACTGATTTATGAAAATCAACTTAAAACTTGGCGACGTTTTCAGACCGAAACTTTTCGGAATGTTCCGCAAGGGCGGATATGACCGCAAGACTTTCGTTTCGGATCTGATTGCTGGTATTATTGTGGGAATCATTGCGTTGCCTCTGGCAATCGCTTTCGGAATCGCGAGTGGGGTAACTCCTCAACAGGGACTCATCACTGCCATCGTGGCAGGCTTCCTCGTGTCTTTTTTCGGAGGCTCGCATTTTCTGATCGGAGGACCTACCGGAGCGTTCATCGTGATAGTTGCCGGAATTGTGGCACAGTACGGTATGCAGGGACTCATCCTGGCCACCATTATGGCGGGAATCATCCTGGTGGTGATGGGACTTTGCAAGATGGGAGCCATCTTCAAATTCATCCCTTATCCGATTGTGGTGGGATTCACCAGCGGTATCGCAGTGACAATCTTCTCCACGCAGATGAAGGATTTCTTCGGATTCACTATGGATGTCCCTGCCGGATTCATACCGCAGTGGGCCTGCTATTTCCAGAACATAGGGAACATCAGTGTACCTGAAACCCTTATGAGCCTCGCCTGCCTCCTGGTCATCATTCTTTGGGGCAAGGTTACAAAGAAAATCCCGGGCTCACTCATAGCATTGATTGTCGGTACTGTCGCATCAGTCCTGCTGAGCCGTTTCACCTCAATCGAGTTTGCGACCATCGGCTCCAAATTTCCGGAACTTGCCGCCGGACTTCCTATGCCGAAGCCTGTAGCACCGGAATTTGACTATGAGACAGTAAAGGGACTGGTTTCACCGGCATTCACAATTGCAATTCTCTGTGCCATCGAATCCTTGCTTGCGGCTATGGTTGCCGACGGTGTCACCGGAAAACATCACAATTCCAACACTGAACTCATCGGGCAGGGCATTGCCAACATAGTCACTCCGCTTTTCGGAGGAATCCCTGCCACCGGAGCAATCGCGCGTACGATGGCGAATATCAACAACGGAGGAAAAACCCCTGTGGCCGGTCTCATCCACGCTGCGGTCCTGTTGCTGATCTATCTTTTCCTGATGCCTTACGCGGTCTATATCCCTCTTTCCTGTCTTGCCGCCATACTTGTGATTGTGGCCTACAATATGAGTGAGTGGCGTACGTTCAAGTACCTGCTCAAGGGTGACAAGTCCGACGTGGCAGTCCTTCTGATCACATTCTTCCTGACTGTGATTGTGGACCTTACGGTGGCAATCGAAGTTGGAGTCCTCCTGGCGATCGTGCTTTTCGTCCGCCGTGTGATGGAGACATCTTCCATCTCCGTCCTTGCTGAGGACAAGGTGGCAGCCACCGAAAATGACGAGAAGGCTTCGATGGAAGACACTGAGTTTCTTGACATTCCAGACGGAGTTGAGGTCTATGAAATCAACGGTCCTTTCTTCTTCGGACTGGCCAGCAAGTTCGAGGAGTTCGACTCAAGGCGTTCTGCATCAGTTAAGGTCAGGATTATCCGTATGAGAAAGGTTCCGTTCATCGATTCAACGGGAATCAAGAACCTCAGGAATCTCTGCGAGAGGATGAGCCGCAGGGGAATCCGTGTGATTCTCTCCGGTGTGACTCCTCAGGTTCGCGCCACTCTCGAGAAATTCGGCGTGGACAGGGAAATTGGTCAGGAATACATATTCCCTCACATAATCCCTGCCCTGGAGAAGGCAAGGGAGACTGTGGCGAAATAGGAAATATTTAATATATTTGGAAAAGTTTTGACTTAAACCCTATTATGAACAAAGAGGAAATCATTGCAAAATTGAAGGATGTAATTGTCGAGGAATTTGAGGTTGAAAGAGAGGACCTCAAAGATGATGCACCTCTGTTGAAAACACTCGATCTGGACAGCCTGGATATTGTGGATATGGTTGTTCTTATTGAGAAATATTTCCGTTTAAAACTGAAGAAGGAAGATTTTTCCACAATGCGGACCTTCGGAGATCTCTGTGAAAAAGTCGTTGAAAACGTGAATTAGGCTATGCAGAGGCAGTGGGACGGAAAGACTCGTGGAGGCAAGGCAGGATATTCCATATTCATCAAGGTTCTCAGAACTTTGGGACTTGGTCCTGCTTATGCCCTTCTTTGTCTTGTGGTTCCATATTTCACAATCGCGGCCCCTGCCCAGACCCGCAGCGTGTGGAGGTACTCGCGCAGGATTCTGAAGCTGGGGCGCTGGCGTTCTTTCCTTTTCCTGTTCCAGTCCTATTTCGCATTCGGGAAGGCGATTATTGACCGTGTTGCCGTCAACTGCGGATTTGAGGATGCTTTTTCCTACGAATTCGAGAATCACCAGGCGATGCTGTGCCATCTTTCCGAGGGGTGTGGGGTGGTTATGATAGGCGCACACACCGGCTCCTGGCAGATGGGGTTCCCTTTTGCCGACAGCTATGGGGCGAAGGTCAATGTGGTGATGTTCGACAACGAGGTGGAGGGGGTGAAGAAGGTCCTGGAAAGCCAGACCAGAGACAGAGGAATCAAGGTCATTCCTGTCGCTGAGGGTGACATTTCGAGCATATTCGCCATCAGGGACGCCCTTTCGCGAGGAGAGGTCGTCAGTTTCCAGGGCGACAGATATATGGAAGGCAACAGGGTGCTGGAGGCTGAACTTCTCGGGCACAAAGCCTTTTTCCCGGCGGGACCTTTCATAATCGCATCAAAGCTGAGGGTGAAGGTGGTTTTCTATTTCGCTATGAGGGAGAAAGGACGCAGGTACCGTTTCATCTTCCGTGAGGCAACCGCCGGCGCCGGACCTCAAGCCCTTCTTGATGAATATGTTGCAGCATTGGATGACGTGCTGTTACGCTATCCTCAGCAGTGGTTCAATTACTATGATTTTTGGAATTTAGGTTGATATGGATATATACAGAAAAGACAGGTTGTCGGCAAAGGCCGCCCAGGAACTCGCTCACGTCATTGCATTCGGTCCCGTCGTTTTTCAGATCACAAGGGTGATGATGAAAGAGGGAATATTCAACATTCTGCGTGACGGGAGCAGGACCGTTCCGGAGATTGCGCATCAGACCGGGCTGACAGAATATGCAGTGAAAGTCCTTCTGGAGTCGTCCCTGACTATGGGGACTGTCCTGCATGACCCGGATTCGGGGAAATATTCCCTCTCGAAGGTCGGCTGGTTCTTTCTGACCGATCCTATGCTGAAGGTCAATGTGGATTTCAATCACGACATCAACTATCAGGGAATGTTTCACCTTGAGGAAGCCCTCAGAGAAGGCCGCCCTGCCGGTCTGAAGGAACTCGGCAACTGGCCTACCATCTACGAGGGCCTCTCGCAACTTACTGATGTTCAGAAACGGAGCTGGTTTGGCTTTGACCATTTCTACTCCGACGGAGCTTTTGACGCCGTGCTTCCGAAGGTGTTTGCGCGCAAGCCCTCCAGACTGATGGATGTCGGAGGAAACACCGGGAAATGGGCAATGAAATGTGTAGGCTATGACCCAGATGTTCACGTTACGATAGTTGACCTTCCTCAGCAGATTGCTATGATGAAGCAGCAGACTGAGGGTCTTGAGGGAAGCGAGAGAATTGACGGGGTGGGTGTGAATCTGCTTGATCCGTCCAATGCCCTTCCGGAGGGTTGTGACGTGATCTGGATGAGTCAGTTCCTGGATTGTTTCTCGGGAGAACAGGTGGTGAGCCTGCTTCAAAGGGCTGCCGCAGCGCTGGTGCCGGGAGGAAGGGTCTTCATTATGGAGACTCTCTGGGACAGGCAGAAATGGCCTGCCGCCTCTTTCGACCTTGCTCAGACCAGCGTGTATTTCACTGCAATGGCAAACGGGAACAGCAAGATGTTCAACACCCCGGATTTGCTCTCCTACATTGCCTCAGCCGGTCTTCGAGTGGTAAATATTACGGATTCAATTGGTTACGGTCACAGCCTGATTGAATGTGAACTCGATGCCTGAAGTTTTGCGGAATATGGAAAAAAGAAGAACCTACATTGTTTCTGACTGCATAGTCTCGCCTTTCGGAATCGGGACTGATGTCACTGTTGCCGCCCTTGACCTGGGCCGGTCGGCAGTGTCTTCCCGCAGCGGTCTGCTGAAGGACCTCGAGGGAAAGGATATCCCGGTGATGTGCTCCGTCATTCCGCAGCAGATGGAAGAATCCCTCGCGGCAGTGTTCTGCGGAGAATGGACGAGGGCGGAACTTTTTGCCCTGGCCTGCGGGAAAGTTGCGCTGGAGGATGCAGGTGGCAGTTGCGGTCGTGTGTCCGGGGAATATGGTCCTTTGTCCGGTGATTCCGGTCCTTTGTCAGTTGAATCCGGTCCTATGTCCGGGAAGCCGGGCAGGAGCGCGGTAATCTTTTCAACGACAAAGGGCAATATCGGCCTGATTGAAGGAGTGGGGGAGAATGACCCGGTTCCTTCGGGAGCCTTCCTCTGGGAATCTTCAGACCGTCTCGGCCGTTTTCTGGGCTTCGCCCCGGAGGATATATACACAATTTCAAATGCTTGCATTTCAGGAGTTTCCGCTCTGTCTGCCGGTCGTAAACTGATTCTCTCAGGTCTATACGACAATGTTCTTGTGGTGGGCTTTGATGTTCTCAATGAGTTCATTGTCAGTGGGTTCGCTTCGTTCAAATCCTTGAGCTCAGACCTTTGCCGGCCCTACGATGCTGCCCGCTGCGGCCTGAATCTTGGGGAGGCTGCTGCGGCAATTCTGCTGTCCTGCCATCCTTCCGAGGGGGCGCTTGTGCTCGCCGGCGGGGCAGTCAGCGATGATGCCAATCACATCTCTGGACCCTCGCGTACTGGTGACGCCCTCTTCTTTGCAATCAGGGATGCGATGTCCCAGGCGGGGATTTCTCCCGCTGACGTTTCCTTTGCAGACCTTCACGGGACTGCAACGGTCTATAATGATGAGATGGAGTCCAAGGCCCTTGCCCTTGCAGGACTTTCTGATGTTCCGGTTCAGAGTTTCAAGCCATATCTTGGTCACACCCTTGGGGCAAGCGGTGTGCTGGAGGCCGTGCTCTGCTGTCAGGAACTTCGCCGCGGCCTGATGTGGGGAACTCCGGGTTTTGAAAACTGCGGAACTCCCTGCCCGGTAAATGCAAGCGCGGAATCCCGGGAGTTTCCGATGAAGCATTGCCTGAAGACAGCCTCCGGTTTCGGCGGCTGCAATGCGGCTGTGGTAATCAGTCTTCAGGAATGTGCCTCGGACTGCGCTCCGGAGGCCTCCGGTTTGACAGATAACGTTTCCGAAGGACAATGCTCCTCAGAATTGGCTGCGCCCCCGCTCCGGACTTTGAAGAGGGTGGTCCTGAACAACGAGAGTGCCTGTGCAGAAGGCTTTGACGGGGATTTTGCATCCTATATACGTGAAAAATACAAGGCTCTCGGCACTCCCGATCTGAAATTCTTCAAGATGGATGACCTGGCGAAACTTGGCTACATAGCCTCCTCCCTGCTGCTTGAGGGTCTGGACTATGGTCCGGAAGACGTCGCGGTAATTCTTTCCAATTCATCCGCATCCCTTGATTCCGACCTCCGTCATCAGGCTAATATTGATTCGGGAAGGGGAGCAAGTCCTGCAGTCTTTGTCTATACGCTTCCGAACGTGACTTCGGGGGAGATTTCCATACGTCACCAGATCAAGGGTGAGAACACTTTCTTCATTTCAGAAAGATATGACAGGAAGAAAATGATGGAATATGCATCCCTGGTGCTGGCCGAATCGAAGGCTGAATATGCCATTGTCGGATGGATTGACTATCTTCGCGGAAATTTTTCCGCCGATATTGATTTGGTAGGTAATGAATAATGTTGAATATTCCCAAATGTTGAATATTCCTAAAATAATACGAAAATAATGGAAGAACTGATTGAACAACTGAAATCAAAGATAATCGAGGCCTTGAACCTCGAGGAACTCACCCCTGAAGACATTGACCCGGATGCACCTCTTTTCGGAGATGCCGGTCTTGGCCTCGACTCCATTGACGCTCTGGAACTTACCCTCATTCTTGAAAGGGACTACGGTCTGCGTATTTCACAGGAGGAGGGCCGCCAGGTCTTCCGCAGCGTGAGGACAATGGCCGAGTATATATCTTCCAAAAAGGCTTGAGACAGAGGCAGATGACA
>CAMEBJ010000015.1 GCA_945912085.1 uncultured Bacteroidales bacterium
AGGAGCCTGAATACGCATTTGTGGATGCTCCGAATGCAACGAATAGGACTGAACGGCGGAACATTATCGAATTGGTCGCCACAAGGCGTGCAAGTTCCGTCAGCATTGCCAGTCCGGAGGCGTTTCCATTGGCCCCGTAATAGATTTGTTCCACCTGTTCCCCGTCAACTGTCATCCGGTTCACACCCAGGTTGTCAAGACGGGCCCCGACAACTATATACTTGTTGTTCAATGCCTTGTCATATCCCTGGACAAAACCTATGACATTCCTCGAAACAATGGTGTCACCCGGTTGAACGGCTATTCCGAAAGTGTCTCCGTCACGCGGACAGAGCATTTCGACTCCGTAGGCTTCAAGGCGGTCATAGACATATTGCGCGGCTGATTTTTCACCGTCGGACCCGGGAGCCCGTCCCTTCAGGTCTGCGGAAGAAAGATAGTTGACACTCTCCCTCAGAGATGCAGCCGTCTCACTGTCATACAATGACTTGTAGTCGTCCCTGTACTGGGCTCCGGCAAGGGCTGGCAACAGAAATGTCACCAGCAGGAGGACCGGACGGAAAACGGAAGGAAAAATTGTTTTGATTTCTGAAAACATTGTCATTCATTTACAAGAATCCACACATCCTCCGGACAGAATTTCTCAAGCCTGACCCTTCGGAGCGATCTGAGTATGTCAGCAATCCTGTCGGAAGAATCCACAGCAACAATCGTGAGGGTATTCTTCATCCGGACAAGTTCCGCACGGTAGCCTGCATCCGAGGCTTTTGCGGCAAGACTCCTTGCATTGGACTCCATCTTGTAAGAGCCCAGAACTATGTAATACCTTCCACTTGCCCCGCTTCCTGCAATTCCCCCCAGGGAGGCTGCCGTCCTGACGTTCCCGGTCAGGGCCCTTACCGACTCCCAGACGCGCAGTGAATCCTCGGCACGCTCCCTTTCCGCCTTAAGGGAATCCTCACGGGCCTTCACCCTGGCAATTGAATCGCGCTCTGCAGCAATTCTGCGGGTCACCTCAGCCTTGACGGCAACGAGTTCACCCGAATCAGGTCTGCCGGCAGCCCTCCTGAAAAAGTCGCATCCCGACAGCGTCAGAATGGGAATCACAAGCAGAAGCAGCTTAATCTTTCTGAATATTTCAGCAACAATCTCCATATATTTCAGTATTGCGCAAAGTGCAAATTTAACGATTTAATACTCGGGCACAAAATAAAAGTGACTATATTTGCAAAATATTAAACATATTTAATATCCATAAAGTATTTAAATATCAACAAATATGTCCGTATTCAACTCGGTCTGGAATCAGATAAAAGGAATAGCCAACATCTCGGAACACGTTGACACGACGGCAGCGGAGAGGTCCATCAGGTCGAACATAGTTTTCAAGGGTCCGAACATCTGGATTCTTGCCTTCTCAATAATCATCGCCTCAGTGGGTCTGAACGTCAACTCCACTCCGGTAATCATCGGTGCAATGCTCATATCCCCGCGTATGGGACCTGTAATCGGACTGGGCCTCGGCCTGGGAATCAATGACCTCAGCCTTCTGAAAGACTCGGCCAAGAACCTTCTGGTGATGGTCAGCATCAGCCTTCTGGCTTCCCTGCTCTACTTTCTGATCACACCCCTGAGCCTGTCCAACCCGACTGAACTCCTTGCAAGGACCAACCCTACCATCTACGACGTGCTCATTGCCCTGTTCGGCGGCTTTGCAGGAATTTTCGAACTCTGCAGGAAAGAGAAAGGAACCGTGTTCTCAGGAGTCGCCATCGCCACTGCCCTTATGCCTCCTTTGTGTACGGCGGGATTCGGACTCGCGAGCGGAAACCTGACATATTTCTTCGGGGCTTTGTACCTCTTCTTCATCAACTGCATATTCATAATGCTGGCAACCTACCTGACAGTCAAGTATATGCACTTCAAGGAGGTCGAATTTGCAAGTGAAAAGACCCACAAGAGAACAAGAGTTCTCATCACCGTTGTCGTTCTCATAATGATTATTCCGAGCATTGTTTCAGCAATCGTAATGGTGAAGGAGAACAATTTCAACAAGAATGTGGAAGAATTCGTTTCAGCCAACAAGTCTTTTGAAAATGCATATATCTACGATTACAGAATCTCTCACCACAAGGGATCTAAAGTGGAACTTTTCATTTCCGGTGAAACAATGTCTGCCGCACAAAAGGAAAAGATGTTCGGAGATGCCCTGAAATATGGAATAGAAAGGGAACAGATTGTAATCACGGAGCACTTCCTTTCCGATGGCGCGAGTGACTCCGAAATTGTCAAGGGCATTTACGAAAGGACAGACTCGGAAATCAGCAAGAGGGATGCTGAAATAAAGAGACTTGAGAAGAAAATCATCGAACTTCAGGGCGAGGAGATTCCTTACGTTCAAATCGCCAGGGAAGTAGCCAACCAATATCCTTCCATCAAGGAAATCTTCATCTCGAGAGGCGCCAAAGTCGAGACTTCGCAGTTGAGCCGGAGCGATGCGGTTTTCATTGTAATCCGCACTGAGGAGGCCCTCACTGCCGAAGAGAGAGACAGACTCACTAACTGGATGAAAATCAGGTTGAATTTTGACAATGTCGTTCTGAATGAAGAAATTCTGTAGTTTCATAAAATTCCAGGCTGCCCTTGCTGCAACCTGGACAGTCTTTTTTGCGGGGACATCGGGGAAGGCCGGATTTCCCGAACCGGCAGACACCCTGAATATCGTAATTGCCGGAGACATTATGCTCCACACGGCACAGATAGAGAACTGTTTCTCCCGCTATGCCGCATCACATCCCCAAGCCGACAGGACAGATGCGGAATGCTACGACTACAGTCCATATTTCACCGACCTTAAAGACTGTATGCAGGCGGCAGACCTCTGCATTGCGAATATGGAATTCACCCTCGCCGGGGCCCCGTTCACCGGTTATCCGTCTTTCTGTGCACCTGATTCGTACGCAGACTATGCGGCAGACTGTGGAGTGGATGTCTTTCTGACCGCTAACAATCACATCTTTGACAAAGGTGTCGAAGGTGCCCTCAGGACCCTGGATGTCTATGACAGGATGCAGAACATCTCCCACACCGGATGTTTCAGGAACGAAGGCGAAATCCTTTCCGGATGGCCGCTGATTGTGGAAGTCAGGGGGACACGCATCGCCCTTCTCAATTTCTCCTACGGCACAAATGTCAATTTTGAGGTTGAATACCCGAAAGTACCCGACCTGGACAGGGACGCACTTTCAGAAGCGATGGAAAGGGCAAGGGCAAATTCGGATTTCATCATTGCACTCCCCCATTGGGGAATCGAGTACAAATTGAATCACTCCGCCGGGCAGCAGGAGATTGCCGAATTGCTCGTCAGGCTCGGAGCTGACGCAGTCATCGGTTCTCATCCCCACGTCGTTCAGGACAGGGCAGTTTACGATGGTACTCTCTCAAATGCCGGATGGAAGAAGGTTCCGGTAATCTATTCTCTGGGGAATTTCATTTCGAATATGAGTGCCACAAACACTCAGATCGGGCTTCTGGTGACATTGCCTGTCATCCGCTACACCGACGGCACCTGTCTCTGCGGGGAACCAGGATGCGAACTGACCTGGTGCTCCCTGCCAGGAGGACTCAGGGAGAGCCACACGACTATTCCCGTAAAAGAATATCTCGGCAGACGGTCCGAGTGGAAAAATCCGTCAGACTACGACAAGATGGTTTCGACATACAAAAGGATTCTGGAGATACTCAAATGAAGACTGTCATAAAACTTGACTCTATCGACCCCATAGAAATCTACGGAGCAGGCAACAGGGTAATGGAAGAATTGTGCAAACACTACCCTGAGCTGAAGGTTGTGGCACGCGGAAATGAAATCCTGCTTGATGGGAAGGCGGAGGATGCAGAGGATTTCAGGGAGAAAATAAATATGCTGATAGTGCGCAGACACCGCAAGATGAATCTCACGCCCTACGATGTCGAAGACATATTTGAGATTGAAGGTCAGACAGCCGGCAAGCCTGTCAGTGGAGATGCCGTCATCGTTTACGGCACGGACGGAAAGCCCGTCAAGGCCCGCAATGCCACCCAGGAGGAAATGGTCAGGGCATATTTCGAAAATGACCTGGTCTTTGCCGTCGGACCGGCGGGAACAGGAAAGACATATATAGCCATTGCATTGGCTGTGAGAGCATTGAAAAACAGGGAAATCAAGAGAATCATCCTGACAAGGCCGGCAGTGGAAGCCGGGGAAAGGCTCGGATTCCTCCCTGGAGACCTCAAGGACAAGCTGGACCCCTATCTTCAACCGCTGTATGATGCTCTGGGAGATATGATTCCCCCGAAGAAACTTCAGGAATTCATGGCAGACGGGACCATTCAGATTGCCCCGCTGGCATATATGAGGGGCCGTACCCTGGACCGCGCCTGCGTAATCCTTGACGAGGCCCAGAACACGAATCTCGGCCAGCTGAAGATGTTCCTGACACGAATGGGCAAGGATGCCAAGTTCATAGTCACCGGAGACGCTTCCCAGATTGACCTTCCCAACAAGCAGGATTCGGGGCTTCTAAAAGGGATCCGCCTGACTGAAAACATCAAAGGAATCAAGGCCATTTTCTTTGGAAACGAGGATATAGTCAGGCATCCTTTGGTCTCAAAAATAGTCCGCGCCTTCGATAAAGACACCGAATAGGTGGCGATTTCTGCGTTGTCGCTCTTGTCAAATTCCTCACAACCCCTCAGGTTGCTGCGGTTTTGACGGCGAACTCCGCCTTGAACTCACCACCTATTCAGCGTCTTTATATACTATGGGTATTCCCGAGCAGAAATCAACTTTTTATATGATTTCAAGCTATTTGCCGTTGGCGACAATCTCGTTATACTTCGTGTAAGCATCAGCATATTTCTGATCCTTCTCACGGAAGCGGTAGTAAATATTCTTGAGATATTCAGCCATAGTGTAGCGGATACTCTCATCCTTTGTAACGGTAAATGCCTTCTCGAAAGGCTCCATCGCATTCATAAGGGCAGCCTCAAATTCCTCGACAAGCTTCATATACTTGGCGTCGTCCATTTCGGAAGCAGCCTTGTTCTGGATTTCAATGGCCTCGTTGTAATAGAGAACTCCGATTCCAATCCATCCGAATTCATAGTCAGGGTTGATTTCGCTTGACTTTGCATATGCAGCAATCGCTTTCTCCTTGTTTCCAAGCTTGTTGTGAATGTCTCCCTCGACATAATAGAGAGAAGCATTGTTCGGTTCATTCTCCTTGGCCTTGTCGAGAAGCACGAAAAGCTGCTCAGGATTCTCTCCGCTCTGGATGTACCAGTTGATCAGACCGATGAGAATGGACTGGTTCTGAGGGAAGATTGAGAAGCCGTCCTCGAGAGCCTTCTTGCAAGAGAGGGAGTCACCGAGTTTGGTGTAAACATCACCGAGTTTTGCAAAGACCTCACCGTCCTCGTAATACTTGATGTCAACGCATTTCTCAAAGAACTTCTTTGCCCTTTCATTGTCTTCGGTCATCCAGGCTGTGAAACCGGCATTGTAGATGGCAGTTGAATCCACCTCACTCACCGGCTCAGTCGCACGTGCATCTGCAGCAGCCTCGAAATTCCGGCTTGCGGCCTTGAGGTCACCCAGCATATAGGCTGTCATACCGTCCTCAAGGAATTTTGAAGAAACATTCTGGATTCCGGCCCTGATGTCTTTTTCCTTGCTCTTCTTGACATCAACCTTGTAGGCCTCCTTGTAGGCGTCAAGAGCCTTTGAAAGCGCGTCCTTGTAAACAGGTTTGGTGACTTCAATCACAGCAAGCACTCCGGCACCGTTGTAATAGTAGTTCCTGGTCTTGAAGACATCCTTGGTGTAAGGTTCACCGGCCAGTGTAACATTCTCTGAAGATGTCGGCTTGTCATTTCCAAGAACAAGCTGGAGTTCCTGTCTTCCGGCTCCAACCCATCCGGCACCGGCAGGAGCAGCGTATGCATCCATATATGTACCGGCAAGTTTCAGCCATGTCGCAACTTTTGTTGCCTTTTTGGGATCGGAAGCAGCTGCTTCAGCAGCCTCAACTGCCTTCTTCGCGTCTGAAGGAGACTTCACTTGTGCATTGACAGCCTGAACTGAGAGGACTACGGCCAATGCGAGCAGAATTCTTTTCATAATCTGATATTAATTGTGTGTATTTATTGTTCCTGTTGGGTATTTGCCTTACTGTCAACATCATCTCGGGATTCATCAGTCTGGGATTCAGCAGTCTGGACAGCATCTTCCTGCACATCCCCTTCACTTCCGGCAACCACTGAAACGGCTGCAATCGAGTCTCCGTCCTTGATGTTTATCAGACGGACTCCCTGAGTTGCCCTTCCTGCAATTCTGATGTCGGAAACAGCCATCCTGATGGTGAGACCGGACTTGTTGATTATCATCAGGTCGTTGGTGTCCGTCACACTCTTGATTGCCACAAGGTCTCCTGTCTTCTCGGTTATGCTCAGAGTCCTGACTCCCTTGCTTCCCCTGCTGGTGATGCGGTACTCGTCAATGTCAGAGCGTTTTCCGTAACCATGCTCACTGACTACCAGGATGTTGTGCTCCGAGGCATCTTCGGCTGACGGATCGTAGCAAACCATTCCTATAACTTCGTCATCCTCGTCAATATTTATACCACGGACTCCGGACGCAGTCCTTCCGAGAGGCCTTGCATCCGTCTCCTCGAAACGGCAGCAGCGTCCCTTCCTGCCGGCAAGCATAATCTGGCTGCGACCGTTGGTCATTGCAGCCTCAAGAAGCTCATCCCCGTCGCGGACCGTGATGGCGTTCACACCGTTGGTGCGAGGTCTTGAATATGCCTCGAGCGAAGTCTTCTTGATTATGCCCTTCTTAGTGGCAAGCACTATGAAATGATTGTTTACATATTCCTCATCCTTGAGGTCTCCAACATTCAGATATGCCTTGACCTTGTCGTCCTGTTCGATGCTGATGACATTCTGGAGAGCACGGCCCTTCGAAGCCCTTGAGCCTTCAGGGATTTCATAGACCTTGAGCCAGTGGCAGCGTCCGTTCTGCGTGAACAGAAGAAGGGTGCTGTGCATATTGGCGACATAGATGTGCTCGATGAAATCCTCGTCCCGGGTGGCACTGCCCTTCATCCCGACGCCTCCCCTGTTCTGGGTGCGGTACTCTGTGAGGGATGTGCGCTTGATGTAGCCGAGGTGGGAAATTGTGATGACCACATCCTCGTCGGCATAGAAGTCCTCAGGATTGAATTCCTCTGCGGAAAGGGCTATTTCTGTGCGCCTTTCGTCACCGTATTTCTCCTTGAGTTCCATTGTCTCATCCTTGACAATGCCCATCTGCATATCATAACTTGCAAGAACGTCGTTGCAGTATTTGATGAATTTCACCAATTCGTCATACTCGCTCTGGAGTTTCTCCCTTTCGAGTCCGGTGAGCTGGCGGAGCCTCATTTCCACGATTGCAGTTGCCTGCGCGTCGCTGAACCCGAACTCAGCCATCAGGCTGTTCTTCGCATCCTCGACGCTCGAGGAAGCGCGGATGATGGCGATAATCCTGTCAATCACATCCAGGGCTTTCAGAAGTCCCTCAAGGATGTGAGCCCTCTTCTGAGCCTTGTCGAGATCGAACTTTGTCCTGCGGACAACGACATCGTGTCTGTGTCTAACGAAATATTTAATAAGGTCCTTGAGATTCAGAGTCCTCGGACGGCCGTCCACCAGGGCAACATTGTTCACGGAAAAACTTGACTGGAGCGGAGTGTATTTGAACAGGGTGTTCAGAACCACACTGGAGTTTGCCCCCTGCTTCAATTTGATTACCACCCTGACACCCTTGCGGGAAGACTCGTCATTGATGTAGGATATGCCTTCGACCTTTTTGTTCTCTACCATCTCGGCAATCTTCTCAATCATCTCCCTCTTGTTGACCATATAAGGGATTTCAGTCACGACGATGGTCTCCCTGCCGGAGTCGCTCACCTCGATTTCGGTCTTTGAACGTATGACGATGCGCCCGCGCCCTGTCTCGAATGCATCCTTGATGCCCTGACGGCCCTGGATTATGCCTCCTGTCGGGAAGTCAGGTCCCTTGATGAAGTGCATCAGTTCCTCGACGGTGATTTCAGGATTGTCGATATATGCACAAATGGCATCACAAGTCTCGGAAAGATTGTGCGGAGCCATATTCGTGGCCATTCCGACCGCGATTCCGGATGCTCCGTTCAGAAGCAGGAGCGGTGCCTTCGTCGGAAGGACAGTCGGCTCCTGGAGAGTGTCGTCAAAGTTGTTCTGAAAATCCACCGTGTCCTTGTCAAGGTCGGCAAGAACCTCTTCTGCAAGTTTTTCAAGTTTAGCCTCGGTATAACGCATAGCCGCAGGGCTGTCACCGTCCATCGATCCGAAGTTTCCCTGGCCTTTCACCAGAGGATAGCGGAGGCTCCAGTCCTGAGCCATCCTGACCATAGTGTCATATACGCTGATGTCACCGTGCGGGTGATACTTACCAAGCACCTCACCCACGATTCTGGCTGATTTCTTTGTCTGTCCGGTGTAGCTCAAACCGAGACCGTCCATTCCGAAAAGCACCCTTCTGTGGACAGGCTTCATTCCGTCCCTCACATCAGGCAGTGCCCTTGAGACTATCACCGACATCGAGTAGTCGATATAGGCACTCCTCATCTGCTGGTCAATATTGACCTGTTCGATTCTGCCTGTCAATACCTCATTCTCCATATTCTGTACTAAAATTATAAATCAACACAAAGTATGCAAAGGTACGAAAATATTTCGTATTTTAGCGCGATTTTAATGCTTTTATGGAAATAAAACTTTCAGACGAACTGACAATAATTCTGGAATACGCAAGACAGGAAGCCTTGCGTACCGGAAGTTACGGCATAGGTCCCGACCATCTCTATCTGAGCATCATCAGGCACACCGACAACAACGCCTGCAACATCCTGAAAGAATTGGACACAGACCTGGATGAGTTCAAGGACTTCATAGACAGCAAAATCTTCACCAACGAAAGCATACCATACGAGGAAGGGGACAACATCAGGTTATCCAGGGAGGCACAGAACGTTCTGAGTCTCACGATTCTGGAGGCCACAAGGTTCAGAAGTCCCCTTGCCGATTCCCAACACCTGCTTCTTGCATTGTGCAGGACCCTGTCCGGTTACGGCACCGCATATCTCAGGGACACCGGGATTGACTACGGAAGAGTTCTTCTTTTCATAAAGAACAATGGAATGACAACCTCTCCAAATGCTTCCGGGAATGCTTCGGAGAACATCTCCGGAGACGGGGAACAGAATCCTGAAGAAAGTCCTCAGGAAGGGAAACAGGAGCAGGAGACATCAATCGAGGATTTCGGATATGATTTGACCAGAGCGGCCATAGAAGGCAGGCTGGACCCGGTTGTCGGGAGGGAGGATGAGATGGAAAGGGTCATTGAGATTCTCGGCAGAAGGAAGAAGAACAACCCTATGCTGGTCGGGGAACCGGGTGTGGGAAAATCGGCAATTGTCGAGGGAATTGCCCTGAGGATAGCCGAAGGTTCTGTACCAAGGCAGATGCTCGGGAAGCGGATTATCTCTCTGGACATCGCTTCCGTGGTGGCCGGGACGAAATACAGAGGAGACTTTGAGAAACGCCTCAAGGGCATAATTAAGAACATATCCGACAATCCTGACATCATCCTTTTCATCGACGAATTCCACACCATTGTCGGCGCAGGGGGTGCAAGCGGCAGCCTGGATGCGGCAAATATGCTGAAACCGGCGCTTGCAAGGGGGGAAATCCAATGCATTGGAGCCACCACTGCGGAAGAATTCCGGAAGATTGTCGAAAAGGACGGAGCGCTTGACAGACGGTTCCAGAAAATCACGGTGGATGCCTCGGATTTTGCCCACAGTCTGGGTATTCTCAAGAAAATCAGAGGAAAATATGAGGAACACCATCAGGTCAGGTACACAGATGAGGCTCTTGAGTCCTGTGTGAGACTGTCTGAAAGATATGTGACAGACAGATGTCTTCCTGACAAGGCCATTGACGCTATGGATGAGGCCGGTTCAATGGTGCACCTCGGATATTTCGGTCACAGGAGGGCCTCCGATGAAGTCAATCCGGAGGATATTGCAACAGTCATTTCCAGAATGACGGGCATACCTGCAGGCAAGGTGGCGGAGTCGGAAAGTTCCAGGCTGCTCAAAATGAAGGAGAAACTCTCCGGCAAGGTCATCGGCCAGGAAGAGGCAATCGACACGGTTGTCAGGGCGGTGCACCGCAACCGGGCCGGAATCAAGGATGCGGGAAGACCAATCGGGACATTCATTTTCTTCGGTCCGACAGGAGTGGGCAAAACATTGCTGGCCAAGGAGATTGCGGAATATCTTTTCGACAGTCCGGACAGTCTGATCAGACTCGACATGAGTGAATATATGGAGAAATTCACAGTCTCAAGACTGATTGGAGCGCCTCCGGGATATGTCGGTTTCGACGAAGGAGGTCAGCTCAGCGAGAGAGTCAGGAGGAAGCCGTACTCGGTGGTATTGCTGGATGAAATCGAGAAAGCCCATCCGGACATATTCAATCTTCTGTTGCAAGTGCTTGATGAGGGAAGGCTTACCGACAGCACAGGTAGAACCGTAAGCTTCAGAAACACTATCCTCATTATGACTTCAAACGTAGGAAGCCGGGAGATTGAGGAATATGGCAACGGTGTCGGATTCACTACCGGAGGAAAGGATTTGTCAGTCAACCGCAAGATGATTCTCGAGAAGGCCGTCAAGAAGGTGTTCCCTCCTGAATTCATCAACAGGATTGACGCACAGGTCTTTTTCAGGCAACTGGAAAGGAAGGACCTGGAAGCCATCACAGATGTGGAGCTGAAGGCCATCAAGGAGAGGGTGAAGGCTGCCGGATTCAAACTGACCGTAACCCCTTCGGCGAAGAGTTTCATTGCCAGGGAGGGCTATGATCCTCAATTCGGAGCGAGACCTCTCAAAAGGGCGATGCAGAAGTATGTCGAAGATCCCGTCTCGGAGTTCATCATCGGCTACAGGCTGGCAGAGAAAGCGAGTGGCAGGATGGCAGCCAAGACGGGTAAAGAAAAGGCAACTAAGTCTGACAACACCGTGACAATCAAGGTGTCACTTTCCCAAGACAAGTCCACAACCATTGTTGATTCACCACAGGCTACATCCTGAAAGACTGTGCATCGAGAATTTCGAGGTCCATATCCCCGATGATGTCAAGCAAAGTCCTGAATGAATCCTCAGATGAAATCATTGAGCTGATTGAATCGAAAGAGTAATCTGTGTTTTTCATATCGCTTGAATTTATGTTTCCTTTTTAATTATGACACAAAGGTAAGGTTCGCTTGAGCCAAACCACGGCACAATTAAAAATATTTTGTAATTTTTTAATATTTGATTGGAAAATATGACTCAACTTGCAATATTCGACCTTGACGGAACTCTTCTGAACACGATTGAAGACCTCGCAGAGTCCTGCAACCACGCATTGAGGGTCTGCGGATTCCCGGAAAGGGAGTTGAAAGAGTACAATATGATGGTCGGGAGAGGTATATACAACCTGTTCCGAGCTGCGCTTCCCTCCGCGGAAAGGACGGAAGAGAATGTTCAGAGGATTGCGGATGTATTCATCCCGTATTACAACATTCACAAATGCGACCTTACAAGGCCATACGACGGGATTACGGATTTGCTGAAGACACTTTCACGAAAGGGAATTAAACTGGCAGTCGCATCCAACAAATACCAGGAAGGCGCAGAAGGAGTCGTGAATCATTATTTCCCACAGGTGGACTTTGTCAAGGTCCTCGGGCAGAGCGAGGGGAGGCCGATCAAGCCGTCACCGGAGATTGTGGAGGAGATTATGAGGGAGGCAGGGATTGCAGACAAGAATCTTGTGAGCTACATAGGGGATTCGGATGTGGATATGATGACCGGAGCGAATGCCGGGGTGAGGACAATCGGGGTGACCTGGGGGTTCCGAAGCCGGGAGGAACTGCTCGGACACAATCCGTGGAAGACGGTTGACACTCCGCAAGAACTTCTGGAATGTCTCATCTGACAGAAAAAAGTAAGAAATATGGAGCAGAAATGGACTGAGAAATTGTCGAAACTGATAATATATGCCATAGTGGCAGGTGTAGGACTGGCCCTTTGCTGGTACTTCAGAAATGTCATCATCTACATTCTCCTTGCAGGCGTGCTCTCCCTGATAGGGAGGCCGCTGATGAGGATTCTGGGGAAAATCCGGATCAGGAAGAAGGTAATGCCGTCCTGGCTATGCGCCATAATGGCAATAATGCTGATCCTGTTTGTGTTCCTCGGCGTTGTCACACTGGTTATCCCTGTGGTTTCCAATGTAATACGGGATATATCCTCAGTCAATGTCGAGAGCACGGTCAAAAGCATCTCCGTTCCCCTTCAGGACATCAACAGATTCCTCGTGGAGAAATATCCTTCCCTCGGAACTGATTTCAGAATTGAGAAGTTCATCCTCCAGCAGACCCAGAAACTCTTCGACATCTCGATGGTTTCCTCCGTACTGTCCGGAGTGACATCATTCCTGACAAGTTTCGGGATTGGCTTGTTCTCAGTGGTCTTCATCGCATTCTTCTTTTTTAAGGATGACAGTCTGTTCTCAAGAATTGTTATGGCGCTCACACCGAGCAGACACGAGGAAGAGATTACCCGCTCACTCGATGACGTAAGCAATCTTCTAACAAGATATTTCCTCGGACTGCTCACCGAAATTGCCGGAGTCGCCACGCTGAATTTCCTCGGACTGCTTCTCATTGCAAGAATGGGCTTTACGGCCTCATTCGGCATTGCCTTTATGACCGGACTGCTCAACACGATTCCATACGTGGGTCCACTCACCGGCGGTGTTCTGGGTACCATACTTGCATTGGTAATGAAATATGCGGGAGCCGCATCCATCGGTCTGGATGTCAGCCTGGGAGTGTTCATCGCCATCCTGGTTGCAATTTTCTGCGTCACCCAGATAGTGGACAATTTCCTTTTCCAGCCCATTATATATTCCAGCAGCATCAAGGCCCACCCTCTTGAAATCTTCATCGTGCTTCTGATGGCCGGACATCTTGGAGGAGCGCTTGATATGATTGTCGCAATTCCCTGCTACACCGTCGTAAGGGTTTTTGCCGGAAGGTTTCTCAGGAATATCAAATTCATCCGGATGCTGATTCCGGACTCGGCCGGGGATAAAGAAAATTTCTGAATATGAAGAAAACAATAATCATAGCAATCTCCACATTGCTGGGGATTGGCTCGTTAAGCGCACAGGCACAACAATCGGACATTATGCCCGACGGAACCTATCTGTTTGCCATAAAGGACAGTTGTGAACTTTTCCTGGATATCTACAACCCCGCCAGAGGCAGTGAAACCGTCATTGACGGAAAGGAG
>CAMEBJ010000016.1 GCA_945912085.1 uncultured Bacteroidales bacterium
TACGGTGTGCAGAAGAAAGTCAATATGACGGGAGCGGTAGCAACCGTGGACTACTCCGACCTTGCCGAGTCCCGTCCTGCTACAACCACAGCGGCGATGCTCCAGGGAACGAGTGCAGGTCTTTACGTCTCCCAGACTTCCGGAAAACCGGGCAGCGAAGGTGTCTCAATGAGAATCCGCGGAGTGGGAACTCTCAACAACTCCGCACCGCTCGTAATTGTGGACGGCTTTGAGGGAACAATAGAGAATGTAAACCCGCAGGACATTGCTTCTGTATCCGTCCTGAAAGATGCGGCCTCCTGTGCCATCTACGGAAACAGGGGTGCGAACGGAGTTGTGCTCATCACAACCAAGAATGCCAGGAACGGGAAATTCAACATTGAATACACCGGAATGGCGGCATACCAAGAGCCTGAACATTACTTCAATGTCATCAGCAACTATGCTGACTACATGGAGTTCATCAACGAGTCCGCTTGGCAGGTTAACAAGGCCAATGTGTTCAGCCAGACGATGATAGACCTCTGGAGAGAAAAGGAGAAGGATCCTTACGGCATAGCCGATTCAGGCTATCCTAACTATGTCGCCTATCCGAACACCGACTGGATGAAAGCGATGTTCACTCCGGGAGTGTACCAGAAACACTCCGTCACCGCCAGCGGTTCCTCCGACAGAATCAGATACCTGATGTCTTTCTCATATATGGACAACCCGGGAGTCATCGACAATTCTGCCGTCAAGAAATACTCCTACAGGGTAAACATATCCTCCAATGTGACGAAATGGCTTGAAATCGGAGCAAAGCTCTACGGTTACCGCCAGAACACGGAACTTGCAGACATCTCAGGATCGATGACCCTTCTCTCGAGGGCTGTACCGGGCATATACCCTTACTATGACGGGAAATACGGATGGATGGAGAATCAGGAACAGAGTTCCGAATCAAGAAACAACCTATACTTCTTCAACAGGTACAAAGGTTCCAACTCATCGAACTACATCAATGCCGCTGCTTTTATGAACATCAGCCTTCCCCTGGGCATCAAGTACCGTGCATCGTTCAACTACACCTACCGCGATGCACTCCAGAAGCAGCACCCTACCCTCGGGGATGCATATTCCTTCAGCAGGAACGAAGTTGCATATTCCTACAACGACCTGAGCAAACTCTATCTGACCTACACCCAGTCGCACGATGACAGATGGGTGTTCCAGACCACCCTCGACTGGGCGCAGAGTTTCGGAAAGCACGACATCACGGCAATGGTTGGTTTCGAGGCCTATCAATCAACCAACCAGAGTTTCGCATCCACGAAGACAGGCTTCGAGAATGATGTACTGGATGAACTCGACAATGTGCTTGAGGCAACTTCCATCTCAGGAAGCAAGACTGAATATGCCGCCGCATCCGTCTTCGGAAGGGTCACCTATGCCTACGGGAACAGGTATCTCGCGGAGGTCAACCTCAGATATGACGGTTCCTCCCGTTTTGCCCGCCGCTCTCGCTGGGGATTCTTCCCTTCAGTTTCCGTCGGATGGAGAATCTCCGAGGAGGAGTTCCTGAAAGGACGCGGTGTGGACAACCTCAAACTGCGTGCTTCCTGGGGACAGTTGGGAAACAACTCCATCGGAAATTATGACTATCTCTCCACCTATGCCTCAGGTTATTCCTATCCATTTGGAGGGAAACTGGCATCAGGAGCCGTTGCAACCCTTTCCAACGACCTTCTTGAATGGGAGACCACCTCTTCCGTCGATGTTGGAGTGGAACTCGGGGTACTGCGCAACAGACTCACCGTCGAGGCCGACTGGTACGACAGGACCACTGACGGAATCCTCTACAAGGCACCGATTCTGATGAGCGTCGGCAACAAGTCCGCTCCTTACCAGAATCTTTGCCAGGTGAACAACACCGGATTTGAAATCACTGCAGGCTGGAGCGACACCGTTTCAGGCTTCCACTACGGAATCAGCGCAAACTTTACAAAGAACTGGAATGCCGTAACAAGATACAACGGTCCTCTCGTGGCCGGCTGGGTTACGGACGAAAACGGTGTGAGGAGTTACAAAACCAACATAGGGGACGTTTCAACAATCGTTGACGGTGCAAGAAAGACAATAGAGGGGAAACTGATCAACGAATATTTCCTTGCGAATGTCTACAAGGGCACTGGAGAGCATTTCTTTGCAAACGGAGCCGTCAACCCGCAGGGTGGACCGGTGGACGGAATGATAAGAACTCCCGAGGACTTAGCCTGGCTTGAGGCAATGACTGCAGCAGGAAACACCTTCCTGCCGAACAAGACCATCGGAAAAACGGGAATCTGGTACGGAGACTATATCTATGACGATGTCAACGGAGACGGTGTTTACGGCGATTCCAACGACTACACTTTCCAGGGCGTGAGCCAAACTCCAAAATTCTACTACGGCTTTTCAATCGATCTGTCATGGAAAGGGATCGACCTGTCAGCAAGGTTCGCTGGTGCCGGCGGAGGAGCAAGATACTGGAGATATGTGGGATATAACGCATATTCAACCGATCCGAAATTCACCCTCCCTGCTGACATAGCCTACAACCATTATTTCTACGACCCGGAAAATCCTGACGACCCGAGGACGAATATCTGGTCCTCAAACCCACGTCTGACGATGAACTACGGGTCCGAGCAGAACGGGGCGAACATCTATTCCAACCTCTTCCTCTACAAGACGGATTACCTGAAACTCAAGAACGTCACCCTCGGCTACACCTTCCCGGAGAAATGGATGAGAAAAATCCACGTAAACACTCTCAGAATCTTCCTGTCAGGGGACAACCTGTTCACGGCCACCAAGTATCCCGGCATAGACCCTGAATTCACTGACACGATGAACTATTACTCAAACCTGAGGCAGTACACAATCGGTCTGACCTTGAAATTCTGACAAACGCAAAACAATCTGACAATGAGACAGTTCAAATACATTTCAGCAATAGCGGCGGCCATTCTGGCACTGTGTTCCTGCAACAAGTTCCTTGACCGCTACCCTTATAGTGAGAACAGTTCCGAGTCGATGTTCAAGTCAGCCACCCTCGCCGAGAGCGTGGTGACAGGAGTCTATTCGAACCTGCTCTATGACTACAGTTCCACAGACAGGGCAGTCCTGAACTGGGACTCCTTCGCCTCCGTACTCGACCCGCAGGAAGGCATCGTGAACCTGAACTACAATTACCTGTTCGGGACACTCCAGCCTAACAACTCGATGTTCTCCCAATACTGGAAGAGGTTTTACGAGGGAATCAACCGTGCGAACGATGTAATCGGCAACATTGACAAGGTTCCCGATATGGATGAGAACACCAGACAGTTGAGGAAGGCAGAGTGCATCTTCCTCCGTGCGTGGTACTATTACCGTCTGAACGCCCTGTGGCGCGGGGTTCCAATCTACACGGAGAATCTCGCCCCGAACGAGTATGTAAGACCGAGGGACAGCGAGGAGGATGTCTGGAGATTCATCATTGAGAGCTGCGACCAATGCATTGACTGCCCGGTTATGCCGGACAGATACCAGAGCGGCAACACGAATTACGGAAGAATCGCCAAAGGAGCGGCATACACCCTCAGGGGAAAGGCTCACCTGTGGCTGAAGGAATATGAAGAAGCGGAAGCGGATTTCAGGAAAGTCGGAGAGTGCGGCTACACTCTATTCAAAGGCACATACGCCGACCTGTTCCTGGAAAAGAACGAGAAATGCGACGAAATGATCTTCTCCGTCCAGATGGTCGAGGAGACGGGCAACGGAAACGCTTTCAGCAACAACTACGGCAACTACTGCACGACCGGCTACGGGAAATATCACCACTACCTCAATGTGAATTTCATTGAGTCCTTCGAGGACAAGAACGGAAGACCGTTCAACTGGGACAACTACATCCCGGGATACAATTCGATGGACCCTGCTGCAAGAAGCGTATATTTCCTTCGCAACGGAATGACCGATTCCGAGAAGACTGCAATGTCAACAGCCGGGGCTGACCTGAGCAAATACGACCCTGCCGGGAATGAGGATAGAATCAAGGCCGCCTACAAGGACAGGGATCCCCGTCTGGCGGCAATAGCGATCACACCTTACTCGACCTACACCGGAGGAGCTTCGGGTTCTGCGGCAATCTACACCAGTCGCTTCCCTTACAGAGACTGGCAAGCCCCTTACCTTGACCTGAGGTACGGCAACAACACCTATATGTTCTATCCAATCAGAAAATTCGTGACCTCCGGAAGGGAATACACCAACATCGGTTACAACCCTGTCGATGTGCCGGTGTTCAGATATGCCGATGTGCTGCTATGCCTTGCGGAAGCCCTGAACGAGCAGGGTAAGTGGCAGGAAGCCGTCACTTACGTAAATCAGGTGCGCAACAGGGCAGGCGTTGCGCTTCTGAATGCTCCGGGAAACGATTACGTAAAAGTCACCGGCAAAGAGGATTTGCGCTCAAGAATCCGCAATGAGAAGAAATGGGAACTTGCCTGTGAGGAGCAGGTCTATCTTGACGAACTGCGCTGGGGAACCTGGAAACAGGACAAGTTCTCGAAGGATAACGGACTTTGGAATGTCTGGGGAACTCCAGTCTATAAATATATCTGGGGCGGGGACGCCTACCTGAAATGGGCTGTCCCACAGGCCGAGGTCGAAAAGGGAGGATTGAAACAAAATGAGAATTGGAACTGAGAATATGAGAGTAACGGCATTTTTTCTATTCACTGCGATATCTGTTTTCTCCGCTTGCAGCAAGGAGTCGGACATCCATGTTCCGACCCAAAGCGGAGGTCAGGGAGGTACAATCACAATCACCCCATTCACACAGTTGAACGCAGCTCAGACGGAAATCAATTCGCACGAGCAGGAATGGGAGCATTCATCCTTGAAAATGGACTGGAGGTCCTACATCGAACTTGGGGCGGAAAACAATGTCGTCAATCCGACATATTCCCGGATAAGGACCCTGAAGGACGGTTCCTACATCCTGACATGGCAAAATGCAGTCGGAGTGAACGGAAACGGACAGGACACCTTCTACTCACTGAGCAAGGATCTGAAGACCTGGACCTACATGGGGTATCTCTGGCAGAGTCAGTCCGTGACGAATGGTCTAGGAAACCCCGACACAAGGAGGTATACCAACGCCAACACCCTTCAACTCTCAAACGGGGAGCTCATTGCAGTGGCTGCTTTCAGCACAATCAAGACATATTCGCTCAGTCCCGACAAATACAGGAACGAGCAGGGACTTGTCATCAAAAGGAGCAAGGATGGAGGAAAGACCTGGTTCGGTGAGAAGGAAATCTACCACGGACCGTGCTGGGAGGCCCATCTGATTGAACTTCCTTCAGGAGAAATACAGTGTTTCTTCTCCGAGAGCCGTCCGACAATCAGCGGAAGCCATTCCGGAACGGTGATGGTTTACAGCAAGGACGGTGGCACGACCTGGTCACCGGAACTCGGGAATGATGCCTACAGGGTTATGAGAAAACTCTGGTGGAACGCCCAGAAGAACCTCTGGTGCTTCACATACCAGATGCCTGTGGGGGTTATTCTCAACAATTCCAAGCAGTTCGCCTTCGCTATGGAAAGCTGCAATCAGAGGGTCTTAAACGGGACAAAATACTCGGACCAGTTCTCGGTTGCAATCTGCTTCTCTAAGGAAGACGGACAGTGGGAATATATGAGCGGAACGGAAATCACCCCGAAGGAACAGAGAATCGACTCCCTTGTGACAAGAGGGGCTGCTCCGTATCTCGTCCAGTTCCCTTCAGGAGAGACCCTCCTTGCCTACGGAGGAACGGATGCCCTCCAGCACTTCCGTCTCGGGAACGCCAGGGCCACGGAGTTCGGCAACGACATCACAGCCCTTCCGGACAAGGGTTCCTGGGGAGGTCTGGACCTGACTGCATCACATTCAGTGCTTTCCTGTATGCGGGACAGCAAGGTCTCCGACAATGTGACCATAGCCCTTGCCCGATTCAACCTAAACCACACCATCAATGCAACAAGGCGCACAGTCGCAGTTGACGGAAACAACTCCGAATGGACGGATACGGACGAGGCACTTTTCATAGGTTCGAAATGCCAGGCGCAGGCAACCCTCAGATGTTCCTGCGACGAAAAAAACTATTATTTCCTTGTGGAGGTCCTCGACAACACATTATCCACCAGCGATTTCGGTTATATTCTCCTTTCTCCTAACGACGGGACCGGCAAGGTCTCGAGCAAGGCAAGGAGGATCCGATTCGGCTGTCAGGGTCTGAAAAGCGCGGACATATATGCCGGAGGATGGAAAGAATACTCTTTCGGAGCCTCCGCCGTCTCGTCTTTCGAAGGGACGACCACCGACAAGAATGACACCGACAAAGGCTTCATCACCGAAATATGCGTTCCAAGGGAGGCCGTTTCCTCTCAGGAAGGCAGGATTCTGGTCGATTTCGGGTATTTCGACGCTTCAGCAAATGTGGAGGACGTCATTGCAGACGCTAATTCCACGACTCGCTGGATTCCTGTCGTTGTTGACTAATATACGGCTGCTGCCGACAGACAGCTATTATTCTATGATATAAATAACCATATAACATTAAGATATATGAAATATATGAAATTTATGAAATCTATGAAATTTATGAAGATACGTCTATCTTTCCTCTTACTTCTCGTGACGGCGCTTGTATCCAGGGCCGGTGTACCTTGTCGCTGGAGCACGGAGAAAGCGGAGAAATGGGCCGCAGACAAGGGATGGATTGTGGGTTGCGACTATGTGACAGCAACGGCAATCAACCAGATTGAGATGTGGCAGGAGGAGAGTTTCGACCCACAGACAATCGACAGGGAACTTGCTCTGGCAGAGAGTCTGGGATTCAACACAGTCAGGGTGTTCTTCTCAAATCTTGTTTACACGGCTGACCCGAAAGGATTCAAGAAGAGGTTCAGCCTTTTCCTTGACATCTGCGACAGACACGGCATACGCGTCCTTCCGACATTCTGGACCAACGGAGGCAAATGTGTGAATCCTCATCTGGGAAAACAGCCGGAAGCAATCAAGGGCGACCACAACTCGCAATGGGTGATGACTCCGGGAGCGGAATATGTAAACAACCCTTCAAAATGGGATGAACTGGAGAAGATGGTCAAGGACATTGTCCGCACCTACCGCAATGACGGAAGAATTCTGATGTGGTGTCTTTACAACGAACCGGAGAACCTTCGCAGGGGCGTAAAGACTTCAGTCCCGCTTATGGAAGCGACTTTTCGGTGGGCAAGGTCCTGCAAACCATCGCAACCGCTTACCGCACCGGTTTGGAGAGAGGTGGGAGTAAAGGGAACCAGCCTGCCGGAAGCGACCTTCGCCCTTGAGAACAGCGATGTAATTTCGTTCCACTGCTACAGCAACGGGAAGATTCTTGAAAAAATGATTCTCTCCTTCAAACCATACGGAAGGCCGATGGTCTGCACGGAATATATGAGGAGACCGATTTCGACATTCGAGGAAGCAATGCCAATCTTCAAGAAATACAATGTCGGGGCAATCAATTTCGGGCTGACGGCAGGGAAATGCAATTTCAACTATCCGTGGAACAAGGTTGACAAGGACGGGAAATCAATCCCTTGGGAGAGCGAGCCAGAGGTCTGGTTCCACGACATCTTCCGCATTGACGGAACCCCATGGAACGCGGAGGAAGTCAGATTCATCAGAAAGATGACGGGAAAAGAATAATAACCAACTAATGAACAATAAAATGAAAACCACGACATTGATTAAATCGCTCTGTGCGATTACACTTTCAGGACTGCTTGCAGTCTGTTGTTCAAAACCTGAACCGGAACCGGAAAAACCGGAAAAACCGGAAACACCCGAGGTACCGGTTATCGGAGAAACGGTCACATTTGAGATAACCGCCGAAGGAGACTGGACAGACGGTGACATAATCGGCCTGAGACTGCCTGCAGGTAAATCCTTGAATGTTCCGGCATCCTACAAGGACGGCAAATTCACCGCTCAGGTTCAGACCCCGGAGGAAGGGGCACAGGTTCTTGCTTACTATCCTTACAGTGAGATTGCCGCTGACGGAAATTTCATCCTTGAATTGCCTGCTGCCGTGACAGGGGAAGAGGATCTTCCGGATGCAATGACAGCAGTTCCCGCATCAATCTCCAAGGTGGAGGAGACCATTGGAGTGAATCTGGTGTTCCAGAAAGTAGCCGGAGCAGTGGAATTCAGCCTCAAAGACGCCACAGATGGCAGCACACTCACAGGAAAGAGTGTCAGGAAACTGACCATAACCTCGGATTCCGACATTGCCGGTAAATTCGCTGTCAGCATAAATGACGGGAATGTCACCCCGGCCGAGGGCGTAAAGACAGTTACAATCACTCCTGCGGAAGGTACGGTTTTTGGAGACGGGTCTCTGACATTCCGCATTGCAGCCGTACCCGGCAACTGGTCAGGTTCAGTAAAGGTCCAGACCGAGGTTTCAGAACAAGAATTCACTGTCAGCGGACTGAATGTCAGCGCCGGGGAAACCGCAACGGCGACATTGGACTACACCGTGGCGTACAAGCCTTACACCGGTATCACTTCCGCAGAGGACTGGAACGCATTCATTGCAGCCCTCATTGCAGGAGACATCTCCGCTTTCGTCAATCCTGAGACATCCGAGGTGGATTTGAATGCCGACATCGAATTCGAACTTCAGCCGGAATTTCCTGTCGATGCAGAAAACAACCCGGCAGTGTTCAGCGGAGTGCTCAACGGAAACGGGAAAACCCTTACCTGCCAGGCATTCACCCGTCCACTTTTCAGCGAAATAGGAGAGGCGGGCATAGTCAAGGACCTCACCATCAGGGGTTCATTCACGTCCCTGGCCAATGCAGGAGAAGCTGGAAACGCCACTATAACCAAGGTCAACAAGGGTCATATTCTGAGATGTTCCAACTACACTGACACAGAGTTGTCCGTGAAAGCATCCACAATTTTCGGAACTATTGCGGCACAGAACGGTGGTACGATTGAAGAGTGCAGGAACTACGGCAGCATCAAAATTTCTGCAGCAATGGGGTCATCAGTTGCAGGAGGATATTACGGTGGAGGAATAAGTGCCATCGGACACACTGTCGAGGGCCCCGGTACTTCATCTGACGGATCATTGAACATTACCGCCAACTGCCGGCCTGGCAAATTCGTAAAATGCGAGAATCACGGAAACATCGAAATCTACACCACTGGAGGAGCCGCACCTATCAAATCAGGTTTCGGAGGCATCTGCGGAGTTGTATATCTCGACGATGTGAGATTTGAAAACTGCACCAACACAGGCAACATCACAAGGCAGGACGGAGGAGCTGCATCATCGCAATATTTCTCCGCAGTCGGAGGAATCCTCGGAAGGTCAGCTGCCACGGCAGTCTTTGCAAATACCTACGGGGCGGTGGATGCCAACGCCACGACCAACGGCTACTACACAGTCATCAAGAACTGCAGCAACAGCGGAAGACTCATCAACTACTGCCGTCACTCAACAGGAGTCACCACGACCGACACCGGAGCCAGAAAGGACGGGACAGGAGGAATCGTAGGAATCATCTGCGGAAAGAACAAAACAGCTGAGATTACTGACTGCTCCAACACTGGTGATGTCCTCACAGGCTGGTCGGCAGTCTCTTCGGGAGTTTCCGGAGGAATTGCAGGAACAGCCAACAACACCAGGATTTCAGGATGCTCCAGCAAGGCTGTTGTCGGAGGAGAATCAAGCAACCCTCTTGGAGCAGCCGGCGGAATCGTCGGGTTAGCATTCTCAGACGTGACAGTTTCAGGAGCGAAGGCATCCAACAACATCAAGATTTACACCGCCTCCAAAAAGACCACCTACTGGGGACTCTGCTTCGGAATCATTATAACCTCGGCTTCAATCGAATCCGGTTCTGATTTCAGTGGCAGCAGTGTCTCTGTCGCAGATGCGGAGCAGAGCATCAATGCGGACAATTTCGCCACATACCTGACCTCAGGCTCAGGAAAGGCCGCCACGGTAGCCGAAGGGGGAGCAATATTCAGATAGTGTATGAAAGGCAGAAAAATAATATTTATCGTCACGGTTCTTGCGTTTTTCACAGGGTGCGGAAAGCAGTCCGCACCCGTGAATCGCCAGACCATCGACTCCGCTGAGATTGAGAAAGTACTTACCTTTGTCAGAGAGGCATCGGAAAAAGGATTGTATTGCACTTCACTTTCATCGACGGCCTACGGAACAGACATCGGGCTGTCGGACGGGAAAGTGTTCAAAATCTTCCAGACATTTCCAATCGTGGAGATGGATGCTGAAGGGATTCTTACCTGCAGAGGAAAGGACCTGGGCATCACCCTTGATGTACGAAGCACATGGTACGGAGCCCCGCAGACATCAGTCGGGGAAGACCGTGTCCTGGAAATCGAAGGAAAGAGAACCGAAGTGACATCAAGGGGAGCCGTTATCATCGACTGCGGGAAATATCTGTATTTCTGCTTTGACGACGGGACCCTGGCATTGCCAAGCGAACTGAGGGAAAGGTTCAATCCTCCACTCCCCCGGGACAAAGGAATACTTAAAGTGCTTTTCGTCGGAAACAGTTTCAATGTGGACGCGACTGCGCACCTCCCGGGAATCCTTTCTGCCAACGGGACCAGACGGGTACTGATGGGAAGGACCTATCACGGAGGTTGCACCCTCCCTCAGTACAATGAGAACTATTCCGCAGCAAACCACTGCTCCTACCGTGTCTGCCGTCCGGGAGAGGATGACTGGGACGGTGATGAGGAATATGACACCAATCTCGAGTACGCAGTCAACGCGGAAGACTGGGACATCGTGACCTTTATGGAGTACACCGGAAACCAGTGCTGCTGGAGTTGGGACGCGACTGAGAAAGAGCACATAAACTCATTGATTGACAAAGTTTTTGCCGCACATCCCGACAAAAGGCCTACTGTAATGTTTATGCTGACACAGACCTTTGCCGCCCAGTCCTCACTCGTCAGTACATATTTCGGAGGTGACCAGATGATGATGTATTCCACAATCACGGATTTTGCTTCAAAAGTCCTTGGGGACACCTGCATCGACGATGTGATTGCAACCGGCACGGCTGTACAGAGCCTCCGCACTTCCAGCCTCAATTCCGACAAGGCGCAGGATCTGAGCAGGGACGGTTTCCACCTCGATTACGGGGTAAGCCGGTATGCAGCGGCCTGTACCGTGTTCTACAACATTTTCGAACCTTGCCTCGGATTGAAACTGGACGGCAATGCCTACAGATACACGGAGAAAATCAACCTTTCAACCGCCCACTCGATTCCTGTTACGGACGCCAATGTGGGAATTTGCAGGCTAGCGGCAAGGGCCGCAACGGACAATCCTCTGGAAGTCACAGATTTAAGCAGATTTTAAAATGAAATTTCCAAAAGCATATCTCATTGTGGCAACATCTGTTGCCTTGTGGACCGGATGTTCAAAGGAAATTCCGGACAAAACGACCGTGGAGCAGGAAATTCCGGCAACCCGGGCCGAGGTGACAGTGGAAATTCCCTCGAACCTGATTGCAAAGGAAACCGTCGTGCTGGAGAGTATGGAACTCCTGAACACTGTCGTTGTCTTCAACCCACCGAAGGCCTTGACGGAAAACATTTTCGTCAAACTGGAGACCGATCCCTTCACTGTTCCCGAAGGGGGACTGGAAATAGTTTTCACGACAGAAGACGGAAGGAAATTTTCCTCAAAGGCCCTTTCCGGAGCGGATGATGCCGGGATGACAGTGGAAGCCGGAGAGAAGTTCAGCTTCTATGTACCGAGCGTGGACCCGTTTCTACCCTGCTCATTCCCAGTAGTCTTCCCCCTTGGCAGGAATCCGGACGCGAGGACGGGCTTCTACAACTACTCCGATGACCAGCCGGACTGGCGCAATCTCGGAATCTGGAGATGTTTCGATCAGAAACAGGCGTGGGCAAAATGGGTAAAAATGTCCGATCCGTCTCCAAGATTCAGTCAAATCAGGGAAATGGCCAACACAGGTGAAATCGGAAGCATAGGACTGAAAGGCATCTGGACCGGGGACTATTTCGAATTTACTTTTCCCGTGGAGAATATCAAGGCGGGAAGCACGGTCTCATTCAACGCTCCGTTCTACGGGCGTCAGCAGCCCGTTTTCTGGACAGTGGAATGGCTTGACGGAGGAGAATGGAGGAGTGACACCTCCCTTGTGACGACCTGGGACGGTTCAACGACGCTGGAAGCCTCTTTTGCAACACGTCTCTACGGGGTGGTGATTGACTATAGCTTCACACTGGTTCATCCGATTGACAGAGGTGAACTCAAAATCCGTCTTGTCTGCACCGACGGCAGATACCAGGCTGACATATCAACCGGGACCGTCGTGAAGAGATCTCTACCATACAACAACGGCAGTGCGTACTATGCACCGTTCTACTTCTATTGCGAAGGCTCGGGAGTCAATGCCTTTACCTGGAATATCAACTAATTTATATATATGAAAAAAATTCTTCTATCAACCATTTTGACGGCTCTGGTTCCTCTTGCCGCCTCCGCACAGGAAGTCAAGGCATACGAGGGAACAATCACAATGCCGACATATCTCCTTGATCCGGCGGAGAAAGCCCCTGTTTTCGAAAGGGACTGGTCTTACCAAAGGGCAAAAAGAAGCGTTTATCCATATCCCCTCAACGACAATATGACGAGGGTGAAGAAAGACGTGACATACGATTGTCTGTATCTCGAAAATGAATATGTAAAACTGTGCGTCCTTCCTGAAATAGGAGGAAGGCTCCTTTATGCCGTGGACAAGACCAACGGCTACGACATATTTTACCACAATGAGGGGGTGAAACCGGCGAACGTGGGAATGACGGGTGCCTGGATAAGCGGAGGAGTGGAATGGAATGCCTTCCACCATCACCGACAGACCAGCCATATCCCCTGCGACTGGAAAATAGAGACCTCGGACGACGGTTCCAAGACAATATGGATTGGTGAAACCGAGTACCGGCACAGGATGCAGTGGGCCATCGGCATAACCCTTCATCCGAAAAAGTCCGT
>CAMEBJ010000017.1 GCA_945912085.1 uncultured Bacteroidales bacterium
CCGGAATGTACGACAATGTGTATTTCATTGAAAGGGAGAATCTTGCCGGAAACGGGCACGATGCTTCAGTCGATGGAGTCCATCCTTCCGACATCGGCTCTGTCACCTGGGCGGGAAAAATATCAAGGCCTCTAGATAGAGTTATTTCCCGCTGCATCCGCAAATAATTTGTTTTTTTCCGCAATCTTTGATACCTTGCGCCGCTTTTTTGAAAATATCAGGCGAACACAGCAAACCAAACAACATTATGAAAAAATTCAATCTTTTTGCTGCCGCAGTGGCAGTGTCCGTGTTGGGGGGAGCAGCAGTAAGCTGCAACAAGACTGAAACTCCCGCTCCGGTGGAAAAAAATCTTCCTGAACTCAAGGATGTAACCGTAACGCCGGGATCTACCGAAACAATCACTTTCTATGCCTACGGTGCCTGGACTGTCGAGGTTGACAAGACCTGGTGTACCCCGGACAAGACTTCCGGGGAAAAGGGCGACAACACAATCAATTTTGAAGTTGCAGATGCATTCGAGGCAGCTGAGACTGCAAAGGTGACTCTCACCATCGGTGAGGACAAGGATGTGGTGACATTCAATATCACCCGCAGTGCAAAAGAGCGTGAATTCGCAGTTACCAGCAGTACTGACGGCAGTTCAGTGGCAGAACTCGTTTTCGGCGAGGATGCAAAATCAGTGGAAATCAAGGTCAAGGCCAATTTCTGGTGGCAGCTCGATGCAGCTGATGACTGCAACGCACAGTGGCCTCTCTGGCTGTCAAAGCCGTCTCCTCGTTTTGAGGGCAAGGCCAGTGACATCGTGACAGTTACCCTTACCGTGGATGAGGAGCAGCTTCCGAATTTCTATGACAGCAAGGAAGGCGTGATCTGGTTCAACGACGTTGAGAATCCGGCTGTGAAGTACAGCATCAATGTAAAGCATACTTTCGAGAAACCTGAATTCCTTTCAAGTGACAGGGGGACTTCTCTGAAAGTTTCCAAGGATCTGTGCTTCTACGGAGCGGACGGGAAAGCCTCTACTGACAAGTCTGTCTCTTTCAAACTTACTCCGGAGGGTTCAGAAGTGCTTTATGTCCCATTTATGTATTATCAGATATATTATCCAAGTTGTACTGATCCTAAGTATCCGTTCTTGAAAACCTTGGCAACATTGAGAGATCTTCCAAATGATGGTGTAAGGTGGATAGATATGCAGACTGTTACAAAAGATAAGGAATATAAACTTGAAATAATCCCGGGTAGCGCGCCATTAGCGTCAGGTAATCCTCCATTCAATTTTGTAACATCCAAGGTATATATATTTATGGTTCCTGCATCTGTTTATGGAACGTATCAGCCTAATGCTTCTGGAACAGGTCAAATGCAGGGTAAATTCTTCGATTTAAGCAATTCTGCTGAACCTGTTGTACTCGAATCGATGCAGAAATATCTGATTGAAGTTACATTGGATTTATAACAATCCCGAATCAAACTAAATGATTCCCAACAAATTACTGACAATCGTCCTCGTGCTCGCAATGAGTATGGGGACGATTTTTGCCCAGCAGGGGCGCATAATCACGGGTAAGGTTCAGGACTCCAACGGAGAACCCATCCCCGGTGCTTCCGTGTTCATCAAGGGCACGGGCATCGGTCTGAATGCCGACATCAACGGTAAATATGAACTGCACATTCCCGCGAATGCGAAATTGCCCGAGAAGCCTGTAATCGTTTTCAGCTTCATCGGAATGAAACAGGAGGAAATCGCCCTCCGCGAACAGAAAACGATCAATGTCGTGCTCCAGCAGGATGCCTCTCTGGACGAGGTGGTTGTGACCGGTTACCAGACTGTCAGCAAGAGGGATATGGCAGGTTCCTTCCAGCAGATCAAGGCGGAGGAAATCCTGATGCCGTCCTACACGTCCATTGACCAGATGCTTCAGGGAAGGGTGGCAGGTATGGTCGTGACCCAGACAAGCTCCAGGGTGGGAACTTCTCCTGACATCAAAATCAGGGGAACATCCACGATTCTTGGCAACACCGCTCCTCTTTGGGTTGTGGACGGGGTCATCCAGCCCGACCCTCTGGAACTCGACCCGAGCGCATTGATGACGGAGGATTTGAGCAACATCATCGGAAACCAGATTTCCTGGCTGAACCCTTCCGACATCGACAACATAACGGTGCTCAGAGATGCCTCTGCGACAGCCATTTACGGCTCGAAGGCGTCCAACGGTGTGATTGTCATCACCACCAAACAGGGTCAGTCCGGAAAGACCCGTGTGAAATACTCCGGAAACGTTTCGGTCAGGGCCCGGCCGAACTACGGAATGTTCAATCTGATGAACTCCCAGGAGAGGGTCCGTTTCAGCAGTGAAGCTTTCCAGTCCGGTAGTTCCTACTCGGGGTCCTTTGCCCCGATCAAGCAGTTGAACACCTACGAGGGCCTCTACAGGATGTACCTTGACAAAGACATCACCTACGAGGAATACTGTACTGGCTACAACCGTCTTGAGACCGTGAACACCGACTGGTTCGAGATTCTCACCCGCACGGCAGTCAGTCACAACCACAACCTCAGCCTTTCGGGAGGTTCCGAGAAGGTGGTTTACAATGCGTCCATCTCCTACGGTGACAACAGGGGCGTGGAAATAGGGAACGATGCCTCGAAGATGAGCGCCAGAATCAGGGTCGGGGCGAAACTGCGCCGCAACATCCGTCTGGATGTCTCGATTATCGGCTCGCTTGACAAGACAAAGGGCTATGGACCGGGTGTGAGCCCTATGGGCTACGCCACTTCGACCAGCCGTGCCATCCCGGCCTTCGATGAGAACGGGGAAAGGCTGTTCTACCGTTATCCTGCGAATTACACCTACGGGGTGCTGGGCCTGGATCTGGGCTACAACATCCTGAATGAAATCGAAAACAGTCATGCAAAATCCCAGAGCACAAGGGTGAATGCCACCCTCGACTTCAACTGGGACATCGTGCCGTGGCTCACCTACCAGTTCACCGGAGGCTACTCCCTGAACAACAGCCGCAACGAATCCTACGCAGGTGAGCAGTCCTATTACATAGCCAACAATTACAGAGGCTATGACTACGGAACAAAGATGGACGGCGACCCGGAATTTGCCGCAGCCGTGATTCCTTTCGGAGGTGAACTCCAGAGTTACGACAAGTCCGAGTCCAACTACAATTTCCAGAACAAGTTCCTCTTTCACAAGACCTTCAAGGATGCCCACCGCATCAATGCGATGCTTGGAATGGAAATCCGTTCGACAAGGTACGATGCAATGCGCAACACTGTCTGGGGCTATATGCCGGACAGGGGCAAGAAACTCTCTCCGACAGTCGATCCCGAGAAATTTGCCTCGATGAGTTCGGCATCGTTGCCTACATACGGAATATTCAGCCAGCTGTACCGGGGAGCCTGGAACAACCAGGGAGCGGAGAACAATTATGTCTCGGTTTTTGCGACTGTTTCATATTCCTTCAAGAACCGTTATGTCTTCAACGCAAGCATAAGGAATGATATGTCGAACCGCTTCGGACAGGATGTGAACAGGAGGTTTGACCCGATGTACTCTTTCGCCCTTTCCTGGGATGCTGCGGAGGAGCCTTTCCTGAAGAATGCCAAATGGCTTGACCAGCTGCGCATCAGGGCATCCTACGGTATTCAGGGAAACACTGTCCAGTCAATCAGCCCGGACCTCATCCTGGCCTATCAGGGAGTGGTGAATCATTTCAACCAGTATGGAAATTCCATTCGTTCCCTTCCGAATCCGGAACTCACCTGGGAGAGCACAAAAAGCTGGAACGTTGGCTTCGACCTTCAGCTCCTCAAGTGGATAACGATGACGGCCGAGTATTATCACCGTGCTTCGGATTCAATTGTGTATCAGGAAGTTGCAAAGGAATATGGTCTGACTACCCTGGCCCTGAACGGCGGAAGGGTGAAGAATGAGGGAGTTGAACTGACACTGAACATCACCCCGATTCAGACCAAGGACTGGAGTTGGACGGTGGGTTTCAACACTTCCCAGAACTGGAACACCGCAAGCAATGTGGATTCCGGTCTGAACCAGGTCTATGACTTTCTCCACGGAGCTTCCGGAAGAATCCTCAAACAGGGTTATCCGATTTCAGGCTTCTGGTCCTATTCCTTCAAGGGACTGGACGATGCCACCGGCTATCCTCAGTTCAACCTTCCCGTAGGCGACACTGACGACCCTTCGGACTTTCTGGTGTATAGCGGACAGAGGGACGCCTCCTTTACCGGCGGTTTCAACACCCGCCTGAGATGGCGCAGTTTCACCTTCTCTGCCGATTTTACGGCCCTGCTGGGAGCAAAGAAAAGGTTGCCGAACCCGTTCTCGAGTCTTGAACGCCTGCCGGATCCTTACACCAATCTCGACAGGGAACTCTTGAACAGGTGGAAGCAGCCGGGTGACCAGACGGACATCCCTGCCTTCTACCACGGCGGCCAGCTCCCGACCATCCTTCTTCCGAACGGGGATGCCCAGTCGATGTACGATATGTGGGGAAATTCCGACATCAGGGTGGTGGATGCCTCCTTCTTCAGGTGCACACAGATGTCCCTGACCTGGAATGCCAGCCAGAAAATCTGCAAGAAAATCAAATTGTCCGATCTGATGGTCAGTGCTACCGTCAACAACATCTTCGTCATCTGTGACAAGAGGTTCAACGGTTTCGACCCTGAATTGGGCAACAGCGTTATGCCGAGAATATTCTCCTTTGGACTCAACATAGGTTTCTGACAATGAAAAGATTGAATATATATTCCCTTTGTCTTTCCGCTCTGGTGCTCTGCTCGTGCGGGAAGTTTCTTGAGCCGAGGTCGGAAAACGAATTTGTGGCCGGAAGCGTACAGGATCTCGACGAGTTGCTGATGTACGAGACCTACTATGGTGGCAAGAACAAGTGCATCAATCCGTTCTTCGACCTGTTCACGGACGATGCCGCAGTGGTTCGCTTCAAGAGCAATGAAAACAATCTGATGACTCCGGTCCATCTGGCTTCCATCAAGGCCCTTTACACCTGGCAGCCCGATGCCTTCAGGACCCTGGATGACGACCATCTTTCCGAGGACACCTACGACATCTACTCGGGCTGCTATTCCTGCATACTCGGTTGCAATGCCGTTTTGGACTACATCGACAAGGTGAGCGGCACTGCCCAGGAGAAGGCCAGGGTGACAGCTGAGGCCCTTTCGCTCAGGGCATTCTACTATTTCCACCTCGTCAACTGCTTCGGAAAACCCTACAACAGCGACAAGACTTCGCTAGGGGTACCTCTCCATCTGGTGAGCAAGGTCTCGAGCGCAACCATCGCCAGGAACACGGTGGAGGAGGTGTACAATCAGGTGGTAAAGGATCTCATACGGGCAGAGGAACTCTATTCGGAGGTCCCGGAAACCTGGTCGGCGAATATGCGCGTGAGCCTGCCTTTCGTCCAGCTCCTGCTTTCTCGTGTATATCTCTATATGGAAGACTGGGAAAAAGCGTCGGAATATGCAACAAAGGTGTTGGAAGACAGTCGTTTCCGTCTTATGGAATACACGGAATTTCCGACCATCCCGTCTTCCCCGACCTACACTTCGTATATGTACTTCCATTCCTACACCAATCCGGAGGTAATCTGGACCTACGGAGGAGTCTCGGGGATGGTGAATTTCATAAACCCTTATATGATGGATAGTTCCAAAGGCGGAAAGGTTTCTTTCGTGGTGGCTTCCGATGAGTTGAGAAACACCTACAAATCCCCGACTGACATCCGTCTGAGCAACTATTTCGTGAAGGATCCCAATTCGGCAAGTTACAAGGCCTACGGGAAGCTCGCCGTGACTGGCAACACCCTCGACCCTGACAACAACAATCGTTTCAGTCGCAGTTTCCGCCTTGCGGAGGCCTATCTGAACAAGGCGGAGGCGGAGATTATGCTTTTCTGTGAAGGAAAGGGGGACAACCACAAGGCTGTTGCCCTTGAACTGCTGGGTGCATTGCGCTCCAGGAGGATTCTGACACCGAACCCGGATGAGATAGATGACAGGACATCTGACCGTCTGGTCAATTCCGTGCGCAATGAGCGTCGCAGGGAACTCTGCTTTGAGGACCACAGGTGGTTTGATTTGCGAAGATGGGGTATGCCTGAAATAAAGCATCTCTGGAAGGGTGACAATTCGGATGCGACTGTGACCACCTACACTCTCAGGAAAAACGACCCGATGTACACACTCCAGATTCCTGCCTGCGTGATGCTAAAGAATGACAAACTCATTCAGAATGAGGCTGGCGGGCCTAGAAATGATTGACAAGATGAGAAGAAAAGGAATATTCGTAGCAGCGGTGACAGCCGCATCGGTTCTTCTTTCCTGCAGCAGGGAGGAGAACCTGACTCCGACGCGTTTCAGGGACGACCTGCTTTTCGAGTTCCCTCAGGGGGACACCGAAATAGACCGCCGCATCCAGACAATACAGGAGAATTTCAACTGCTATGTCATCTACAAGGACATAGAGCAGAACCATCTGAATCGGGCCTGGATAAACCTCTACCCGGGAATGGTCTTCGTTGCCAATCCGGTTCCGCAGAACCATCTGAACACATATCTGTCCTTCCTGGAGGACAATATCTTCCGCTATTTCAATCCGCAACTGCACTCAACGCTGTTCCCGCGCTACTTCTTTCTGGTGGACGGACTCCACAGGGAAGACAACGGGGTGGCCAAGGCACACATCCCCTGCCGCACGGACGGGGTGGATTTCTGGTCCCTCAGTTTCCAGAGCGACCAGGACGGCTACATCCTCCAGTATGATGAAAAGAAGATGAGAATCACCTTTGCCTACAAGGCCATCACATTGGCATTCAACAACGGACTGATCAAGATTCCGTCCACTTTCAGCGAAGGCATTGACTACAAGAACCCGGTCTATGGCGACCCTTCCAATGAATGGCATTATCAGACAAGGGGTTTCGTGAAATATGTCCAGCCGGACTTCGAGTACGAGTCACCTGCGACCGACATCACCGTCATCGCAATGGCCGGCGAGGATTTCCTGATGTATGTCAGGAAGATTCTCTTCTCCACTCCCGAGACCTTCGCCGCCGAGAATGGCAAGTATGACCTGGTTATGCGCCGCTACGGCATTGTGCTGGACGTTTTCTCCGAATTCGGCATCGACCTGAACGCAATCGCCACAGGCGAATAGTAAATATGTAAATATTTGATTATGAAATATTCAATATTCCCGATTTCCCTCCTGCTTCTGCTTTGCTCCCTTGCAACCCTCCCTGCCGAGGCCGCATCCGCCCGCGGGCCAAAAAAGAAGAAGAATGAGGTGACGGCACCGAAACCGCTTTCGGACTACGAGAAAATCTTTTCTGGCAAGAAGTGCACGAGCCGTGAGGGGTTGCTTACCCTTCACGATGTCGAGGGAAAGCTCTTTGTGGAAATACCGCTGGCGCTGATGGACCGTGATGTGATGGTCGGATCGACTGTCAGTGCGGTGACTGACAACAGAATAGTCTCTGTCGGAGAAAAGCCGAAGGCCCCGATGGTGGTGACTTTCTGTCTGGACGGTAAAAAGGTGAATATGTGCAAGAGACGTTTCGATCTGCTGGCCCGGAGCGATGAATTCGAACGGAGTCTGAGGCGGAACACCCTGCTGGGAATCATATCGTCCTTCGACATCAAGGCCTATAGTCCTGACAGTACGGCAGTTGTCCTGGATATGACTGATATGTTCCTCGGCAACAATATTGCGGAACTCAATCCGATGCCGGCGTCCAATCCCGCCTCGAACACCCAGATTAACACCCAGTTCAAACGTGACCTTTCACTTCTGGGTGACATCAAGGCTTTTGAGGACAATGTCAGCGTCCGTTCAAGACTCTCTTTCACCGTGACAATGCGTGACAATGCAAAACGCTCTGTCATTATGGCTGACTCTCCGTTTACCGTTGAGGTGACCAGGAGCATTGTCCTTCTTCCGGAGAAACCCGTGATGCCCCGTCTTGCCGACCCCCGCATAGGCGTGTTCTTTACGAAAAAATCCGTTTTCGGTGATTCGGGTGAAGGGGTGAAGCCGGTTTTCTACGCACAGCGCTGGAGGCTGGAGCCGTCCGACAGCGCGGCCTACGCGGCAGGAGAGGTTGTCGAGCCGATCAAACCCATTGTCTTCTACATCGACGACACCTTCCCCGAGTTCTGGAAACCGTATGTTGCTGAGGGAGTGGAGAGATGGAATGAAGCCTTCGAGAAAATAGGCTTCCGCAATGCCGTCAGGGCCCTTCCTTACCCCGCTGACGATGAGTCATTCGATCCGGACAACATCAAATACAACTGCGTCAGGTACTCTCCTTCAGAGGTTGCCAACTCGATGGGACCTTCCTGGACTGACCCGAGGACGGGGGAAATCATCAGCGCATCAGTTTACATCTATCACAACATTGTCAAACTCCTCTCTTCCTGGTTTTTCATCCAGACCGCACCTGCGGATCCTTCTGTCAGGACGGTGAATATTCCCCGGGAGATTCTCGGAGAGGGCATTGCCTATGTCGTGGCGCACGAAGTGGGACATTGCCTGGGGCTGATGCACAATATGGCCGGTTCATCCTCAATCCCTGTGGATTCCCTGCGCAGTGCAAGTTTCACGGCAAAGCACGGAACTACCTATTCCATAATGGATTACGCTCGATTCAACTACGTCGCCCGGGAGTCTGACAAGGGAGTGCGGCTGATGCCTCCTTCCATTGGTGAATATGACTTCTACGCCATTGACTGGCTCTACAGGCCTGTGGCGGGAGCCTTGACCCCTGAGGAGGAGACCCCTGTTCTGCGCCGTTTCATTTCCGAACGCTCAGGCAATCCTGTCTATCGCTACGGAAAGCAGCAGGTCGTCGCGAAAATAGACCCAAGTTCCTTTGAGGAGGACCTTGGAGACGACCCCGTCAAAAGTGCCCTGTACGGGATTGAAAATCTGAAATACATTGCTGCAAACATTGACAGCTGGGTTGGCGGGGAGGATCCCGACTATAGTTTCCGTCTCCGGATGAAGAATGAACTTGTGACCCAGTACCAGAGATATGTGACCAGAGCCCTTTACAACATCGGGGGAATCTACCTCAATGAAAGATTCGAGGGGGATGAGCGTGAAAGCTACGCTCCTGTCAGCGGAGCGGATCAGCGCAGGACGGTGAACTTCTTGCTGGAACAGACCAAATCCCTTGACTGGATTGACCGGATGGCCGGAGCAGGATGGCCCCTGACCTCTCCAGTTGCCCCTACGATGGGTACGGCCCTGTTCAAGACCATAGTCCAGAGATGCGGAAGCCTGTGGTACTGCACCCCTCTGATGGGTGAGGATGCCTACAGTCAGAAGGATTTCCTGGGGGACATCTCCACCTTTGTCTGGAAGCCTTCCAGGGAAGGGAGGAGGCTCTCTGAAATCGAGATGGAAATCCAGAGCCAGTTCATTTCCTACCTGATGACCAACTCCTACACTCCTGCGAACACTCCGCAGCAAATGCCGCCGCAGAAGCGTTTTGCCGATGAGTCTGAGGTCTGGGGATTCGGCCAGTTTGCCGGAATGCAGGGAGCCCTGCCCGCCACAAGGCACATCTGTTTCTCCTTCCTTCAGGATTCCCTGAGTCTTTTGAAACGCTTTGCACAGTCATCGTCCGATGCCGACAGCAGGGCACACTACAGAATGCTCGCCGCAAGGATTGAGCAGCATCTCAAACAGGATTGAACAGCGTTCAAGTGAGGATGAGACCTTTCCTGTCATATCTTCTTCTTTTGTTCGGGTTGTTTTTCTTCCCGTCCGGTCTCTGCCGTGCGCAGGACGGAGAGTTCATTTCCCTGAGCCTTTCCAATGGGAAAGTCAATGCCAGAATCCCGCTGGATTTGATGGGGAAGAGGATTTACCTGGCATCCGTCATCGAACAGACCTCCGATGCGGGAGAAGGTGTTTCGGGCCAGATGTCCGACAACTGCCTTCCTCTGGAATTTGCTTTCGACGGGTCGGAACTGACTGTCCGCTATCTTGTGAAGCCGTCTCTTGTGGATCTCTCCGGGGAGATTCCTTCTGCCATTGAGAAAAGCAGCCTTGTGCCAGACTGGAAACAATTCAAGGCAAGTCTGAGTTCCGACAAATCAGCCGTTGAAGCTGATTTGACGGAATTGTTCGCGGACCATTTCAACATTCTTCACGTCTTTCCCGTCTCCGCCTACAACTCCCAGGGAGGAATGGTGATGCGCAAGCACACCGTTGTCAGGGAGAAATCATCCGTGCTGGCAGTGGAAAACAGGGAAAACATTGCCGAGGTAGTCTGTGATATGTTTTTCAAGATGGACGGCTATGTCTATGGAATGATGAAGGTGGCAGGAGATTTCAGTGTCCGGGCCATCGTCCGCAAAATGCTCTTCGCGGCAACGGAGAAATCCTGCGGAGAAATGCTTGAGAGTGTTCCCGAGATTGAAGACCTGACCCTTTCCTCCAATGTCCTTCAGGATTCTTTTTCCCCTGTCCTGGAAAAGAGATATGCCTGCAGGCACAGTCTTGACAGCACTGGCCATCTGGTCTTCCACATCAACGTCCCTTCAGTGTGGAAACCTTACGTCCGGGAAGGGGTCCTTGCCTGGAACACTGCTTTCGAGAAAGCGGGCAGGGGAGATGTCCTTCAGGTTCGTGATGCAGGGGAGGCTGAAAATCTTTCTCCTTACGATTCGAGAATCATCTATGCACCGACCGGAATGCAAGAGGTTGAGACCAATTCCCTCCGTGACCCTTTCAGCGGGGATATGTTCTCCACGACAATCTGTCTCCACGAGAATGCCCTTCAGAAATATGTGTCGCAACTCCGTTTCCAGACTGCGGCCACAAATCCTGCTGTCAGGGTGCCGCAGGTGGCGGACTCGGTGGCTGGGAGTGTTCTGAAACTATTGGTGATGCAGGCTGTGGGCAAATCCCTCGGTCTTGTGCGCAATCCCGCAGCATCCTCCTCCTATCCCGTGGATTCCCTTTGCAGTGTGTCATTCACAAGGAATTACGGCATTGTGTCTTCCGTGATGGAGAATCCTGTGTTCAATTTTGTAGCTTCCTCTGAGGATGTCGCCCGTGGGGTTCTCCTGGTTCAGAATCGTCCCGGCCCTCTTGACGAGGTTTCAATCGCCTGGCTTTACGGCGACGAATCTGTCAGAAAGAAAGCTCTTGAGAGGCTGCGGAATGATGAATATTTACGCCCTAAAGCTCCTTCTTTGAAGTCCGGTGCATTACCTGACGGCCTGAGCAGTCCATATTCCGCAAACCGCGACCTCGGCGACGACGCATTTCTTTCTTTTGAGAAATATTCAGTAAATCAGAAGGCATTTTTTCCTCAGGCAGTGGACCTTTTTTCCGGCAATGACCCGGACCTGAGCCTGACTGCGGAGACTCTCAAGGGAATAGCTGATGAATATGCAACAAAGGTCGTTCATCTCTGCTCATTTGCCGGCGGGTGTCAGACCGTTGACGGAGCCGTCCTTCCTCTGCCGGCCTCCTTGCAGAGAAAGGGAGTGAGAAAGACGATAGAGGCTCTCAGGGATATGGACTGGTTCAGATTCCCGAAGGAGCGCCTCCTCCCGTACGGAACCGTAGAGTTCATCGCGGACGTTTACCGGACAAACATCTTCAACACCCTGCTCGGACGCTATGAAAAAGTTCAGCTCTGCTCAGACCTTGATGCTTCTCCGTCCGTGACCGCGGGCTACACCACAAAGGATTTTGTCACAGACATCTACGTCTGTATCTTTCCTGAACGGCTCCCGGCGGGGGGACTGGAATCCTACCAGATGAACTGGCAGCTTGCCTTTGTGGAATTTCTTGCCGGGAAATCAGCATCTGATTCCTGCTGTCGCGAAACCCTGTTGAGGATCAGGAACAATGCCATTGCGATGAAATGCCGTCCGGGGACTGATTCCGCGAATCATTATGCCTATCTGAAATTCATTACGGACAAGACAATTGAAAACAATTGAATATGAAAAGGATATATACAATTTCAGCATTCGTTTCCGTTCTCCTGCCACTGGCCCTTTCCTGCACAAAGACAGAGGGCCTGAAAGAAGGTAATGTCGAACTTTCCGCAGATGTTGTCACCATCGGTGCGGATGCCGGTCTCGGAATCCTTGAAGTGGATTCATCCGCAGACTGGTACATCGAGAATATTCCTGACTGGTGCGGCACCGTCCGCCCGAGCGGGGGAGAAGCGGGAAAGACGACCGTTCGCATCCGAGGCAGATTCTACTATGAAACCCGGGACCGTTCGGCCGTGGTGTCCGTGGTCTGCGGAGGTGTTTCAAAACAGTTTACTCTCATTCAGACCGGTATGCGTTCCATCACGATTACCCCTCTGTTTGATGAAAGCATCTCCTCCGATGGAGGCCCCTGTGCACTGAAAATCGAGTCAAGTTTCCCGTACGAAGTGTCCTTCGAGCAGCAACAGGACTGGCTTGAGATTTCAAGTTCCGACCGGCCTGTTGACGGCATCCTGAGGCTGAATGCATCGGTGAATCCTGAGGCTGACAGAAGTGCGGTTCTGATGTTCTCGGATCCGCAGTCATCATATATTCAGAAATTCAAGATTACCCAGGCGGGAGATGCCGCCTACCAGGATCGTGCGTCCCTGATTGAATTCTACAATTCCACCGGAGGAACTTCCTGGACCCGTTCCGACGGATGGTGCACTGATGCTCCGGTGGACAC
>CAMEBJ010000018.1 GCA_945912085.1 uncultured Bacteroidales bacterium
ACTTGCTCCTTTGTAAGGTGCGAGGGTTGCTCCCTTGACAAGGTCTGGCATTACGAAAGAGAATGGACCGCTTCCGACACTTGCTGTTCCGTCCGGGTCGTAGATGACGTGAACGATGGCAACGATATTCTCTGTGTCCTGGAATGCAACCATACATTCGAGTCTTTCGTTTCCGCATTTGTCAGGAATCAGACCGAATTCCGTGCTCTGGTTGTTGTAGATTTCAACGAACTTGCTGTTGGCAGGATATGGTTCAAATGACATTGAATAGACCTCTTTGTTGTACCAGCTCTTTGCGGGTTTGAGGGCGATAGATACTCCTTCTTTTCCGAAGACAAGAGTGTAGAGATTCGGTGTCATTTCGCGGAGGCTGTTGTAAAGCTCGTCAGTCTCGCTCATCTTGCTGAAAGAAACGTCTCCTTCGTGCACATTCTCGGTGAAGAATTCCACATCACCGGATGTCGCACCTTCCTGAATGATTGTGGAAACGATGTATTTCTTGAACTCCTCCTTGATTTCGCCTGTACTTTCAGGGCCAGAAAACATATCCAAGTCAGGGTTAAAATTCTCAGGAATTGCCGATGCAGGAACGGCAAGGATATATGCAGTCCTTTCAGCTCCGTCATTGGCTCTTGCGCTGAGTGAATATCCCGTTTCCTGAAGTTTTGCCTTGTCATCATCATCCCAAGTGCTGGTCTCATTCCATTTCACCCAGTTGTACTGATCCCAATCAGATGTTCCCGGGAAGGAGTACCACCATTCTCCGTTGAAATAAGGCAAATAGATATGAAGCCCTTTGGCTGCCATTATCCTTCCAGTTAGCATTTCCTGCTCTCCTCCCATCTCCGACAGGATTTTGCCTTCTTTGCTGATGTTGATGGTCTGAGGGAATCCGCTGCGGACAATGTCTGCGGATGCTGGAAGCACAATATTGAATTTAAGCATCTCTGTCTCTCCGTCCTTGAAGGTGATTTCGCCGCTCTGCTCTTCCATGCTGATCTTCTCAAGGTTGGCTTCGAAACGGAATTCCATTTTCCCGATTTTGTCGTCAGAAACGCCGTAAATCTCAAGCCACTCAGGAAGTTCTCCGATTGTCCATTCGAAGTTTGCATCCACGAGGAACCACATCTGGAAGAAGTTCTTCTCCTCTGGCCAGACAAGGTTGACTGTGTTCCCGGCAGCAATCGGATCTTCCGGATAGGCATAGATGAAGCCCGACTCATCTGTTGATTCCACGAAATTCCCTTCGTCAGTCAATGCCGCACGCACTGAAATACTCTTTTCTGCTCCCGGAAGGACAAGTGTTGCCAGTGTCTTGGACTCACCCTTCATTGTCATTACGACTTCGCAGGTCAGGTCTTCGTAGGTAATCCGCTCAGAGACATAAAGGTTTACCTCCTGTCCTTCGGTAGCCTGCCCCTGGATTCTGCTCACATGCTGGCTTCCTTCCTCAAACCAGAACCAGACGGAGCCTCCGTCTGCCTTGATCTCGAGTTCCCAGTCAAGGTTTGCGGTAATGTTGAGTTTTACGACTTCACCGCTTTCTACCGCCTTGTTTCCTATTCCCTCAGGAAACACCGGTTTGATCTCAATTGCCGGTTTCTGGCAAGCGAAGGCGAAGAAAATCGCCAAAGCGCTGAACAAGAACGATTTGAATGTTTTCATAATACTATATTTTATAATTTTTTGTAATCAAAATATCCTGGCATCCCCTCGTCGAAAAGCCTTCGTGCCTCTGCATCGCTGACAAATTCCATAATGTTGTAGAAATGTCCGACACTTCCGTAAGGTTCTCCGAGTGTTTCCACGTACAATTCCACCCAGGCGTAGAGATAACGGCCCCAAGTCATAAAATTGGATGTGTAGAGCGAGCTGGATTTTACGAGTATGCGGTCATCACCGTATGTGATTCCGAAGAATGAGCCTTCATCGGAGGCCGTCTGTCCTTCAGGAACAGTAATATATTGATTCAGCGGGTCATCAGGATGGAAAACCATCTCGATGTCTTTTCCGTCGATGAGCCAGTTGTGGCAGATAATAGTGTCGTCTGACAGGTCCTCCTTTGTCTGCGGATTCTTTTTCAGAGGTTTCCTTTCGCAATAGACAAGCCTCTGGTAGTCTCCTGTCAGGGAGTACTGGTACAGGAACATTGAAGAAAAGACGCACCAGCCTCCGTAGATTCTTCCGTCAATCTCCTTTTCTCCGATGAAATCCTCAAGGACAAAAGGATCAACCCTCTGTAGCACAACCTTGGTGCGGTTGGCGAACAAATCTGATTTGACTGCATCGGGGGCAACCAGTTCAAGAGACACATAGACAGGATTTTCCGGATCCAGATTCTCGTAGTCTGCGAGGATTTTCACGCTTGTGCCGAGTTCACCGGACTTGATGGTTGCCGTGTTGGATTCCAGTGAATAATGGAATCTGTCAATGGCCTGTCCTTCGACATCAATGACCCGGACGGCAAAAGTCCTGTCATAGTCTGTTGCGACAGTTGACACAAGAGGGACAAGAACCTCGCTCGCGTCTTTCTGGACCGCGTAGATTTTCATTGTGTCTGCAAACATCACATATTCCCTGTCGGAGTAGGTGATGTATTCCTCCCGGCAGGATGTCACGCTTAAGGTTGACAAAATGCCTGTCAGAACTATTAGATATCCAAATACTTTCTTCATTATCAGTTGCTTGGGTTTTGTACGATTTCTGATCCCTGCGCCTCAATCTCGTTTCTCGGAATCGGCCAGACGAACAGGGCATTGTCCTTGCTGATTTTCAGTGAACTTCCTTCATCCTGGGATTCTGCCTGCGGAGTCCTTTCAAATCCGCGACCCCATCTCTTGAGGTCGTGAAGACGGAAGCCTTCCATGTAGAGTTCACGGACTCTTTCCTGGCTGATGACGTCATTCCAATTGTCTGCGTTGACGCTGATGTTACCTCCTGTCGAGAAACGGCTCTGGCGGAGTTTTGTCAGGTCAGCTCCGGCCTTTCCGTATTCTCCCATCTGTGCGTAGGCTTCGGCACGGATGAGGTACTGTTCTGCAAGGCGAAGCGGTTTCGGCATACAGACGTGGTAGATGTAGTTGGACAGGAATTGAGTGTTTCCGTAGTATTTCTTGAGAACGGGACATTCAAGTCCGCTTTCATACCCGGTCTGGACTGTTGCGAAGTAACTGTTATACCTTAGGTCTCCGGATGTATAGAGCTTCAGGACATCCTCGGCAGGAACATAGTCGGGATAGAAATAGACCCGGTCTCTGTTGAAATTGAGGAAGACCGATCCGAGAGCGCCGCCGTAGGAAGTAACCGTGAAATTGACCTTCCAGATGATTTCAACTCCTGAATCAGTGCTCCAGAGATTGTTGAACTCACTGGTCCTGGCATTGGTCAGGTCGAATGCCTTGAGGTCTCCGACCTTGGTGTCAATCACGTCAGTGGCATATTTTACTGCCGTCTCCCAGTCCCTTGTGTAAAGGGCCACGCGTGCGCGGATTGCCTTTGCCGCTGCCTTTGTGAAGACAGGGGCATCGTAGCCGTTCCTGTCTGCGTCAAGAAGTGATTCCGCTTTTTCCAAATCGGAAATGACCAGTTCGTAGGATTCTCTCAGGGTTGAGCGTTTCACACGCTCCTTTTCAGTCCATTTCGTTCTGAGAACCACTCCTCCGTCAGGCTCATCGGCGGTTGTCTGGTCGTAGGCCTTGCAGTAACATTTGATGAGTTCGCTGTAGGCAAGGGCCCTTGCACAGTAAACCTGTCCGGTGTAGTTCTCGAGGACGGTGATTTCGTTGTCATCCGTCAGGCTTTTCTTCAGTTCCCCAACTTTTTCAAGGAAGAAGTTGCAGCGTCCGATGACAGTATACAGCTGTGCGTAAACGGCTTCGATTTCGCTGTCGGTAGAGCGTACGGTCCATTGCCAGAAACGTCCGTAGGTGTTCGTGTTGCCTTTGACCGCGTAAACCAGATCTGCCTGTATGTCAGGGCATAGCGTAAGATATCCGCTGTAAAGGGCATTGCTCTTGTAGGCGGAATATATTCCCACGAGTGTCTGCTCTGCGTCGCTGAACGTCTTCATCCCCTCGCTCTCGTGAATGTAGTCTCCCGGGAGTTTTTCCAGACAGCCGGTGAGGCTGATGGCAAGGAATGCAGCGGCAGCGCATCTGTATATATAATTAGTTAATATCTTCATATTCAAAAACAGTCTTAGAAAGTCAAATCAAGTCCGAAGGTGAACTGCCGTGACATAGGATACTGTGCAGCATAGACATTGGCGGAACTCTCCGGGTCGAGGCCTGAGAATTTGGTGCAGGTCAGAAGGTTCTGTCCCTGGAAGTAAACCCTCACTCCTCTGAGGAATCCTGTCTTTTTCAGTATATTGTCAGGAAGGGAATATGCAAGCATAAGATTCTTCAGACGGAGAAATGATGCGTCCTCCAGAAGCCTGCTGTCAAATTCCGTGTAAACACCGTGACGCGGTATGTCCGTGACATCGCCGGGTTCTTTCCATCTGTTCAGGAGTCTGCTTGACTGGTTGTAGGAAGCGAATCTTCCGTTGGACTCGTCAAAATAGCGGTCATTGTTGATCATCCATCTGTCTGCAACCCAGCTGAACTGGGCAGAAAGCACGAGACCTTTCCAGGAGAGCTGCGTTCCGAATCCTCCCTGCCAGGGGGCAAAATAGCTTTTGCCGACAAGAACCTTGTCTTCATCCTTCATCTCATTGGTGAGATTGCCGTCCTTGTCGTACCAGAGCGCGTCTCCGTTTGCCGGGTTAACGCCGGCGAAGCGGTTGATGTAGAACTCTCCGAGAGGATGTCCCACGACCAATTTGGTGTTGGTCCCGGACATCTCGTACTCACTCACCCCGTTGTAAAGTTCGGTGATGCGGTTGCCGTTGTAACCGGCATTTGCATTGATAGACCAGTTGAAATCCTTGATTGAAAGGATGTTCGCATTGACGTTGAACTCAAATCCCCTGTTGACCATTCCTCCGATGTTTGCCCATTTGTAACCATATCCGTTGGACTCGGCGTAGGAGAGCGGAACGGACATCAGCATATCCGTGGTGAGCTTGTTGTACAGTTCGACATCCACGTTGAGCCTGTTCCAGAATCCCAGATGGAATGCAAGGTTGGTGGTCCAGGTGTTCTCCCAGGTCAGTGATTCGTTGCCGGGCTGCACTGGTGCCACACCTGCATTGCCCAGGTAGTCGTATCCTCCTCCAATCAGCGCGAGATGCTCATAGTTCGGAATTTCGGAGTTTCCCGAAGTTCCGCTGCTCAGGGCAATCTGCGCATTGGTGAGCCAGTTTCTGGTGTGGGCTGCAAATGCCTCGTTTCTGAGGTTCCACATCAGGCCGACAGAACCGAATGCTCCCCAGCGGTTGTTTGCTCCGAAACGGGATGAACCGTCCGCGCGGACTGAGAAGTCCACGTAATAGCGGTCAGCATAGTTGTATTCACCCCTTCCAAAGAAGGACACGGTGGAGTAATCCGATGTTGAAGTGCTGTTCCAGCTGGTGGCACGGGTTCCTGTCGAAATGTCTGTCAATTTGTTGTTGGACTGTCCTGCAGTAGAAACCGAGAACCTTTCTCCGTGACTTGTCAATGCCTCCTGGCCGATCAGGAAATTGAAATCGTGGATGTCATCAATTGCAAAACGGTAGCTCAGGGTGTTGGAAACCTGGAGGCTAAGGCCGTCCGTGGAACTTCTGCTTGCAGAACCTTCCCCTGAGTTCGGCATATATTCGGGGAATGACTGGCTGAAACCGGTTGTGTGTGAATAGTCAACACCGAACTGTGACTTGAAGACGAGATTCTTGTAGAGGGTCAGTTCGGCATAGACAGTTGAAATCACTTTGTATTTCTTGAATTTGATGGGATTGTTCTCAATCCATTCGAGAGGGTTCTGTCCCGTACCTTTCCAAGATCCGTCCTCAATGCTTGCAATTGAACCGTCGGCATTGAATGGATTGTAGTAGGGGAGCATAAATCTTGAGGCAGAAATAGGGGTTACAAGGTTGTAGCTTCCCTCATCGGCCTGCTCGATGTTCTGGTAGTTGAACATCGTGTTGGTCCCCATTTTCAACCATTTTGCCATCACCTGGTCAAAGTTGAAACGCAGGGAATAACGCTCGAAACCTGACCCCGGAGCAATTCCGTCCTGATTGTAGTAACCACCTGAAATATAGTAGTTTGTCTTGTCATTCGCTCCGGAAACTGCCAATTCGTAACTCTGCAGGAGTGCGTTGTCCTTGTAGATGGCATCCATCCAGTTGACATCGGTCTTCGAGAGATAGTTGTAGTCCTTGCCGGAAGACATCCCGATTTCCTTTTCGTACTGGATTCTCTCCTGAGTGTTCATCAAATCCCATTTTCCTGACGCTAGATTCGAGAATCCGACCTGCATTCTGTAATTAATGACAGGTCTTTCCATATTGCGTCCGCGCTTGGTGGTGATCACTATCACCCCGTTGGCGGCACGTGCTCCGTAAATTGACGTGGATGAGGCGTCCTTGAGCACTGACATACTCTCTATGTCCGCTGGGTTGATCGTGTTGAAATCCGATGCTGAAATTGCCACTCCGTCCAGAATGTAAAGCGGTGCCGTGCCGGAGTTGATTGAGTTGGTTCCGCGGATTGTCATTGTGGCAGAGGCACTTGGCTCTCCTGTGTTCGAAAGTACAGTCAGACCGGCCACCTGACCCTGCAATGCCTGGTCGAAAGCTGCTGTCGGAGTGCTTTCCAGTTTTTCGGACTTCACGGTTGAAACTGAGCCGGCCACCGTTCCCTTCTTGCGGACTCCGTATGCGATGACCACGACATCATCCAGTTTCATACTTTCAGTCTTCATTGCCACATCGAATCTGAAAGTTTCAGCCTGAGGAACTGTCACTTTTTCATCAAGGAAGCCGATGCTCGAGAAAACGAGTTCGGTTCCGGGAGCGACTTCGATTGTGTAATCTCCGTCAAGTGAAGTCACTACGCCGACTCCGGGGCCTGCCATGACGGCTGCGCCCATCAAAGGAAGACCGTCATCGGCAGAAGTCACAATTCCTGTGACCTTAACTGTCGACTGGGCTCTAAGAAGGACTCCTCCCGCCACGGTGAGCATCAGAGCAGACATAATAATTTTCTTGAATTTTCCCATTTGTTGTATTATGAAATAATGATTTTAATCTTTGTGGGCCGCAAAAATACTATCTAAGTTTGTAACTTACAAATAAAATACCCTATAAAAAACTTCCTCTGGAAGCATCTGAGATGTTGTGTTTTTATGTTTTTTCTTACAATCTGAAAGTATGTTGTCTGTTTTGTCTATCTTTCGAAAGAAATTTCGTGGCTTCTTATGCAATTCGTAAGCCATTTAGAAGCGTTGTTATGCTTCGTAATTCATCTTTCATTTCAGTTTCCTCGCACACGAGGGTGACAAATGCTTCGAGGAAGTAAAAATTTTCCTAAATTTGCACTCTTTGTAAAAAATTATGCCGAAGATATGGAACAAATTGAGATACAGTCTTCAGAATCAATATCCGGGACAATCCTTGTCGGTGAATGCGGGGTGAATCTTGAGCCTTATCGCGACATATTCGTGGTTGTCGACAAGGCTCTTGAGGGAAAGGTCACTTTGGGTGGTGAGGGAGGAGTCCTGTCTTCCTTGAATGCCCGGGGAGTGAAATATGTCGAGGCTTCCGAGAAAACCAAGACAATGGAGACTGTGATGGAAATCTGTTCCTGGCTGCTTGAAAAAGGGGCTGACAGGGATGCCCTTGTGCTTGCTGTCGGCGGTGGAATAACAACAGATATGGCAGGGTTTGCAGCCTCCATCTACAAAAGGGGAGTTCGTTTTGCCTTCGTGCCCACGACTCTGCTTGCACAGGTCGATGCCGCAATCGGCGGCAAGAATGGAGTCAATTTCGAAAAATACAAGAATATGCTCGGAGTAATCCGTCAGCCGGTTTTCACTTTGGTCTGTCCTTCGCTTCTGCGAACACTGCCTTTCCGGGATTTCCTTTCCGGAGCGGCAGAAATGCTCAAGACATTTGTCATTGAGGGACCTGAACATTATGAAAGGGCCGCCAATCTGCTGGGGATTTTCAGGGAGGAAGTTGATTCGGGCAGACCTTTCAGGGAGGTGCTGGAGGAGAATGTCGTGGAACTGACTGCCTTGATTGCCGCCGCTGCAAGGGTCAAGGCCGGGGTGGTTTCAAGGGATTGCAACGAAGGCGGGGAGAGAAGGAAGCTGAATCTGGGACACACTTTTGCGCACGCGGTCGAAACTTTGTGCCGACGGAGAGAGGACGGGGCATCCTTGAACTTGTCGGGATGCGCATCGGGGATTGACTGCATGTTCACACACGGAGAGGCAGTTTCCATCGGGATGCTTCTTGCCGCCCGTCTTGCACAGAGGGTCGCACAGACTACTCAAAGGGCTTTTCAGAGAGATTTTGCCTCCCGACTTGAGCAGGACCTGAAGGCTGTTGGACTTCCGGTGGAGTGTCCCTTTGCACTGGGAGATATGGCAGAGGCGATGTCCCGGGACAAGAAAGCTCAGGAGGGGATTGTTCATTTTGTACTTCCTTTCGGCATCGGGGATGTGGATATGGTGGATATGACTGTGGATCAGGCTATATCCCTTCTTTCGTGATGAAATATGAAATATTGACAATATGATTTGTACTTCAATACAGAACAGGGATCTGTCCGGAATTCTGACAGCTTTGGAGACTTGCGAGATGGCTGAAATCCGTCTCGACAGATGCCCGCTTACCATTGAAGAAATCCGGGAGTGTTTCACTTCTGATGTACCTCTCGTTGCTACCTGCAGGGTGGAGGAGTATCAGTCGGCACATCCCGGAATGACAGTTGGTGAGGCTGCATATGAGTGTGAGAGAAGACTCAGGGAAGCTATGGAGGCCGGTGCGGCATTTGTGGATGTGGAGATGGAAGCACCCCGTGAGATGGCAAGAAGAATCAGAAATCTTGCAAGGGAGAATGGGACATTGTTCATCCTTTCCCATCACGATTTTACGTCCCCCGGTACTGATGACTCTCTGTTGGAGATTGCCCGTAAGGCTTTCCGTCAGGGTGCCGACATAGCAAAGATTGTCACGACAGCCTCCTGCTCTGAAGATGTAAGGGCAGTGATGTCCTTGTACGAAAAGTTCAAACCATCTTCCCTGATAGCGTTCTGTATGGGAGAGGCCGGACGGGATTCCCGGGTGGAATGTCTCCGCAGAGGTGCTCCTTACACTTACGCGGCATTGTCAGAATCCGAAACGGTTGCTCCGGGACAATGGCCGGCGGAAGAAATGCACAAGAAGGTTTACGGAGAACTCGGTTTTGTGAATGGCCGTTGCAGGATGCCATCCTCCAAGAGTTTTGCTCAGAGGGCAGTGATTGTGGCCGCCCTTGCTGACGGCGTTTCCCGTCTTGACGGCTATACTCCCTGCTCTGACAATGAGGCCGCAATAAGGGTTGCTCTTTCTCTCGGAGCAGAAGTGACAGTGGAAAACGAAGTGGGGGCATCCTCGGACTCCGTTTCTGATGCCCGGGTAGTGTCCATGGAAGCAAAACGACTGATTATCAAGGGAATATCGGCAGGGATTGATTCCGTAGACATTGATGAACTCAATGTCGGGGAGTCCGGCTTGCTGACCAGGCTGATGATTCCGCTAGTCTCCCAGATTGCTTCGAGGGATGTCACCCTGAAAGGAGAGGGTACATTGTTGAACAGACCCTTGAAAGGTGTCCCCCTGATGATGTCCCGTTTTGGGGTCCGTATTGTTGACGGCGAGATACCCTGTGTTGACAACGCTGCAAATGACCACGGAAAGCCTGCTCCGTTCTGCAAAGTTCCGCTGAAGGTATGCGGATCCCTCTGTCCCGGCAAGGCGGATATTTCCGGAAAGGAAGGCTCACAGTTGATTTCAGGTCTGGTGATGGCCCTGCCTTTGGCTGATGGCAACTCAACTATTGAAGTCACTTCTCCGAAGAGCATTCCATATATGTTCATAACACTTGACGTTATGAAGAAATTCGGTGTCACGGTGAGGAATGAGATGACCGGTCCCCGGGAGTTCATTGAATCAGGAGGAGATTGGACATATTGCACGGATATGACCTTCCGCATCAAGGGTGGGCAGAGATACAAATCCGCTGATATGACAATTGAAGGAGATTGGAGTGCCGCAGCCAATTTCCTTGTTGCGGGAGCTGTGTTCGGAAAGGTTGTCCTTGAAGGACTTGACACGACTTCTCTGCAGGCGGACCTCTCAATAATGGATATTTTGATGGAGGCCGGTGCAAGCCTCTCCCAGACGGATGGAGACAGGGGTGACATCACTGTCTGCCGGGCTCCTCTTTCTGCATTTGAGACTGATGCCACCAATTGTCCGGATTTGTTCCCGATAATTTCTGTCCTAGCGGCCTTCTGCAACGGACAGAGCAGAATACACGGTGTTGACCGTCTTGCGCACAAGGAAAGTGACAGAGGAACTGCCATCCTGGAGATGCTTACAAAGATGGGTGTCATTGCGGAAATCCTCGGCAATACCCTCATCGTAGAAGGCCGGGGTCTTGCGCAAAGGTGCCTGTCCGGAACCTTGCTGAAAGGCGGGTGCTACACATCCCATCACGACCACCGTATGGTGATGGCCTTGAAGGTGGCATCACTTGGGGCAGACAGCCCGATTGTGATTGATGATGAGGCCTGTGTGGCAAAATCTTTTCCTGGATTTCCTGAAACATTCTCAAAAATTGTTGGAAAATGAACTCATTCGGAAAAAACTTCAGAGTAACACTATTCGGTGAATCCCACGGTGCCGCTCTGGGTGTGGTCCTTGATGGAGTTCCTGCAGGGATTCCATTGTCTGCAGATGATTTCACTAAGGACATCCTCAGAAGAAAGAGCGGTGCAGTAGGCACTACTCCCCGCATCGAGTCTGATGCCCCTGAAATCCTGAGCGGAGTTTTTGAAGGACACACGACAGGAGCTCCACTTGCAGTAATCTTTAGAAATGGTAACACGCATTCTATAGATTATCAGCTGTTTGGAAGAATTCCTCGCCCTGGGCACGCGGATTATGTCGCTTCCGTAAAATGGGGAGGCTACAATGACCCGCGTGGTGGCGGACATTTCTCAGGCCGTCTCACTCTGCCAATTGTGGCAGCAGGCGTGGTTGCCAGGAAACTTCTGAAAGTTGACATACACGCGAAACTTGTTGAGGTAGGAGGAATACCGATGTGTGAGTTCGGCAAGACCAGACCTTCCCTTGAGGATTTCCTTCGGGAAGTAATCAGTGAGGGTGACAGCCTTGGAGGAATCGTCGAATGTACTGTTTCAGGTCTTCCCGTGGGGCTTGGGGAACCATTCTTCGACTCAGTTGAGTCATTGGTCTCCCACGCGGTTTTCTCCATTCCGGGTGTCCGGGGCATTGAGTTCGGCGACGGCTTTGCTGCATCAAGGATGCGAGGGTCACAGCACAATGACCCGATTGGACCCGATGGCAGAACCCTGAAAAACGGAGCCGGAGGAGTCAACGGGGGAATCACCAACGGCGCACCCCTTGTGTTTCGAGTTGCATTGAAGCCGACATCCAGCATATCCTGCCGGCAGACGACTGCCAACATCGCCTCCGGTGAATTGACAACTCTCCAGATCCCTGGCCGTCACGATGCCTGTTTCGCCCTGAGGACTCCGGTCGTGGTGGAGGCTATGACTGCTATTGTCCTGGCTGACCTTCTGTAATGTTTTCTGAAAGGGAAATGCCGAAGTTGACTTCAATGTGCAGGATGTCGGCAATTCTGACAATGTTAGCTATGTCAACGTCTTCCTTCTTGAACCACCAGTAAACGGTGTTCTTGGTGTAGCCCAGTGCAAGGGACAAGTCCATTGCACTGATGTCAAGTTCCCTCAGAAGATTTCTGAGAAAGGCAAGAGGGGAGTTCGATTTGTCTGTCCCTTTTGCCGAATCCAGAATCCTGCTCCTGATAGAAGAGACACTTCTGTCGAACCCCGGAATAGAATACTCTATCTTCAGGGAATAACCCAGCGCATGGAGCAGGCTCGTCACGTTCGACAGTGATGCATTGTCTTTCTTTAGCCAGTAATTGATGGAATATGCCGGCACTCCGCTCTGTCTCGAGACGGATGCCACATTCCTGAATCCCTCGCGCTCAAAC
>CAMEBJ010000019.1 GCA_945912085.1 uncultured Bacteroidales bacterium
AAGCGGGAGGCTGATAAACTCAACATTCAACAACAACTCGATGCTCTACTGGTCGAATGTCTCCACCCTCGTGGACGAGAACTACCAGATCTGCTTCCCGCAGTGCACCGAATTTGTGACCTTCCACTGCAAGAACTGGTTTGCCCACTGGCCTGTGACACACGAGCCTTTCAATGATATGGACTTCTACGCGGACGGGATAGACGCCAGCTGGTGGAAGAACCATTATATGAGCAACTCGATGTTCATCCACGACCAGAAGGCGGATTTCGTCGCAGGCTACGACCACGGAAGGAACGCGGGGACCATGCTTGCCGGGAACCACAACATCAACAAAGGAGGCAAATTCTGGCTTTGGGGTCCGAACAGTGAATGGGACACCAAAATACTTACCGACAACTCCGGACACTACTGTGAACTGATGGTCGGTGCATATTCCGACAACCAGCCGGACTACAACTGGAATTTCCCATACGAGACCAAACAGTTCAGCCAGTACTGGTACGGACTGAGGGACATCAAGGGTGTCAAGGCAGGAAACCGCAGGGCTGCCCTGAATATGGAAATCACCTCTGCAGGCAAGGTCTTCATCGGGGCAAACGCCTCGGAGGAGATTCCGGGGGCCGTTCTCACCCTCAGCAGGGGCGGAAAGGAAATTTTCAGCCGCAAGGCACTTCTCTCCCCTGCCTCACCGATTGTGGCAGAGGCAGTCACCGATGCAGATGTGAGGGAGGAGGAACTCACCCTGACTCTTACGGACGGGAACGGTAAAGTGGTGGCATCCTACACTCCTCTCGTCAAGGATCCGACAGCTCCCCTTCCGGAGATTGTCGAAAGGCCTCTGCTTCCAAGCCAGATAGAGAACACGGAGGAATGTTTCCTTGTTGGACTGCGCAATCTCCAGTTCCACAATCCTTTCGTCAACCCCGTGGATTACTTCGAGGAAGTCCTCAGACGCGATCCGGGCGACACCAGGGCCAACACTCAGATGGGAGTTTACTACCGGTTGAGGGGAGAATATGCCAAGGCGGAGAGTTATCTGCGGACCGCCATCAGAAGGCAGACCAAAGACTACACCCGTCCGAAGGATGCCGAAGCCCTGTACAATCTCGGACTGATTCTCAAACTGACCGGCAAGAGGGAAGCTGCCTACGACACCCTCTACCGTGCAACCTGGAACTACACTTACAATTCCGGGGCAAATACCCAGCTGGCTCAGATGTACGTTGAGGACGGAGACCCGGAGTCAGCACTTGAGAGAGCAGACGAGGCGATTGCCTACAACGGACGCAACTACACCGCCATCAACCTCAAGGGTTCGATTCTGAAATCTCTCGGAAAGACAGCCCAGGCAAAAGAATGTTTCAGAAAGGTACTTGAGGAAGATCCAATGAACGCGTACGCCACAAGGGAGACAGCCTCAGCCGAAGCATTCCGCAAATTCATGAGAGAGCAGCCTGAGTCTTATCTTGAACTTGCCCTGCAGTATCTGCACAACGGATTCAAGGACGATGCAGTGGAATTGCTCAGGGATATTGACTCGCGGGTGGCCTACCCTACCGTGAAACTCTATCTGGGCTATCTGACCTCGGAAGAGAAATACTTTGCGGATGCACTCGCACTGCCTGTGGATTACTGCGCTCCGTTCAGACTTGAAACAATTGATGTTCTCAAGAAGGCAATGGAGGTCTGTCCTGAATCCGAAAGGCCTTATTACTACCTCGGTAACCTGCTCTACAACATCCAGCCTGACAGGGCTATGGAGGAATGGAGCAAGTGCGTGGAGATGAATCCTCAGGATGATCTCGCCTGGAGGAATCTCGGCTGGGCGAACTGGCTGCACACAAAAGATTACACAGCGGCTGCATCATGCTACAGGAAAGCCATAGAACTGAATCCGGACGCTGCCCTCTATCTGGAGGAATGTGATCAGGTCCTTGAGGCCGGTGGATTCCCGGTAAGTGAGAGATATGAAATCCTGAAAGGGCACCACAACACGGCGGTAAAAAGATATTACCCTATCGCACAGGAGGTTGTCACCGGAACATATATGGGAGACTACGACTATGTCCTTGAACTTCTTGACAAATGCTATTTCCCTACGAGAGAGGGTGTGGCCAATTTCCACGACACTTTTGTGGATGCACTCCTGCTTGCAGGAAAGGCAAAGATCAGGGAAGGACTCACCCGGGATGCCATAGCCCTATACAAGAAAGCATTCACATATCCGGAAAACCACCAGGTCTTCCTCGTTGACGAGAGGGCAACCCACGATGCTCAGATAAACTACTTCCTCGGAGAGGCTTACGAAATCCTCGGAGAGAAGGAGGAGGCCCAAAGGCATTACACCCTCGCTGCAGACCAGGACTACAATCTAAAAGGCAGCAAGGACTACAGATACTGGACGGCGCTCGCGATGAAGAAAATCGGCAGGAAGGCCGAGGCAAAAGCCCTCCTTAAGGCTATGGTGGCAGACGGGAAAGCCGGAGTGGTGACCCAGTTCGTCAATTTCTACGGTGCTGAAGGAACAACCGGAAGGACAGTCGAGGCAATCAATGCGGAAGCATATTACACCCGTGCACTCGGAGAACTCGGTCTCGGACACAGGTGCAAGGCACGCAGACTGTTCAAAAAGGTGAAGACACTGAAGCCTGACCACCTCTGGGCGAATGAAATGCTGAAGAACAAAATGAGATGAGAAAGATATTTACTTGTCTGATGGTGACGGCAGCCCTTTCCTGCGGATGCTGCCGTCACGGTGGGCACGGAGACATCAACGTCAGAATCAGTCTTGACGGGAACAGCCACAGAATCATTTCCGAAGTGCCTGTCGAAGGGGAGGACGAAATGGAGGCCAACCTCTACTACCCAAGGGTGAAAAGGCTCTCCGACGGAAGTCTGCTGCTTTCCTTTATGAACGACTTCTACGGCTGGGACCTCTATGTGATGCGCAGCGTGGATGACGGGAAGACCTGGAGTCCGGCAAAGAGGATTCTCCAGCGGGAGCCCGCAGTCTCGTCCGTCGGGGAAGATGAGAAAGTCTATGTCAATCCTGACTTCATCGAGCTGCAGGACGGAAGACTGATGCTTGCCTACCAATGGCGTTACAAGAAGGGATACAACGACATTCCCAACACCAATGTGAACTGCGGGATAGGGATAACCGTCAGCAATGACAAAGGTCTCACCTGGGATTCCGGGCGTTCTGTGTACAGGGGAAGATGCTGGGAACCAGCCCTTCTCCAGCTGCCCTCCGGGGAAATCCAGATGTACATTACCTCAAGCCAGAATGTGGTGGACGGGCTGTCCTGTCCACGCACGGTCCTGATAAGGTCATTCGACGGTGGAAAGACATGGCAGGGAAAGGAGGAATGCGACATCAACGACAATGAACTGATTTCATACACCGTTGATGACAGGTTTGGATATGACGGGATGCCGACGGCAGTCATTCTTGATGACGGGTCCATTGCGATGAGCCTTGAAGTCTGGAGCGGGAAATATGTCGTGGACCAGACACCGGTCATTGTCAAGACGACCGGGGAAGAAAACTGGAGGCTTGACACAGAGGCAATTCTCCGCGAAGGCGGTCCGGCCTATCCTCAGAAAAAACAGGCCAACAAAGACCTTGTGGCCTACGGTCCTTACATAGGCAAACTTCCATCTGGGGAAGTACTTCTGCTTTCCGGAGGACTCTACAAAGGAGAAAGCGGTTCCTGGCTGCTTGTCGGGGACCGGAATGCGGATAATTTTTCCCATGCCGTCCACGGTTTCAACTGCGTCTGGGGTTCCGTTGACTATGTCGGGGATGACAAAGTCATAATAACAGGACAGGAAGGCTACAAGGACGGCAAGACAAAAAGAGGACGGATTCATCTGATGACAGGCAAGGTCAACAGGGCAAAGGAAATCCGCAAGGGTTCTGCACCTCTCACGCCGCTGGAAGAGTTCAGTCCTGAAGGGCACTGGTTCCTCGGCAAGAAGTCCTCTTCAAGCGTATTCTACGACTTCAACTACACCGACAGCGCATTCATTTTCGACACCTGGTATCTGACTGACAAGTTGACGGCATTCACGGTGGAGAACTCCGATGCCTCCGTCATCCTCATCTCAAGGGGAGAGGATGTCTTCAAAGCGGCAGTCTGTCCTTCAGGGAAATACGAAGTTTCGCATCTCGAAAACAATTCCTGGCACATCATCCACACCGGTCAGACCAGTGAGATTAAGGTGTGCGGAACCATAAACGATGATGCAGACATAGACACGGGATATTCAGCACAAGTTGCCATCCCATGGGAATTTTTTGGAGGAAGTCCCCGCAGAGGAGAAGAAGCCAGAATACACATAGCACGCTGGTACAAGGAGAAATCAAAAGAAAAGCATCCAAGGCAATGGGAGGAACTGGAGGGGGAATCCTCCGACATCCCGTCCGAATGGCTGAGAGTGAGATTCAGATAGCATTTCCTTCTGCAATTTTCCCGGACAGGCATCCAGTCTGTCCGGGATTTTTTTTCTGTGGCACAAAAATCGTATTATTGCAGTCCCGGTCAATATTTGACAAAGAGACACAATGAAAAGATTCGCCATTTTTCTGAGCCTGATGGTCTTGTCGGCCAGCATCTCAGGCAGAGATTTCAGAGGGAGGGTTTTCCTGAAAGACACGACAACGGTGCCCGGAGACTATGTTATGGTCTATTGCCAGGCCATCGGGACTGGCACACTGACCGACGAGCAGGGTAATTTCCATCTTGAACTGGGGAATTTCCCCGGGGATGTCAGAGTTGAGTTTTCCAGAATCGGATACAGAACGGTTTACAGGGATATTCCTGAATCTTCCGACACAATTCACATTGAAGACATAATCCTTGAGCCGCAGGAGTTGATGCTGACAGCTGCCTACGTGACACCTGAAGGAATGGACCCGTCAAAGTTCATCCTCTCCAAAATGTGGGAGACCGCAAAAGGAAACCGGAAAAAGCAGATGGACTACAGCGCCGACATCAGTTATGACGTGGCAACGCACGAGATTCCGCTGATTGCCGGGGTGGTTTCCAAGGGAATGATAGGAATGGTCAAGTTCGCCGCAGCGATGAAAGGATATGGCGCACTTGTCAGATACTGCCTCAAGAATGACGATTTGTCAGCCCGGGTTACCCTCACAAGGGACGTGAAGAAGGGGAAGGCAAAAGATTACAATCAGAAAATCCATTGCGATGACCCCGAACTTCCGGAAAACGTTCAGGAAGACATTATGTCCCTTTTCAAGTTGGTCAATCTCTTCGAGATCATCTACGGGGAGACCACCAACTGGGGGCAGAAATTCTCCAATGACCATCATTTCGACCTCGTCGGGACCTATGAATACGGAGAACATCTTGTGGATGTCCTTGAATGGAACGACCCCAAAGAAAGGGTGAAGGCAACTGTCCACGTAGTTGAACAGGACTGGGGGATTCTCAAAGTCCAGATGTACACGGCCGAAGGGGAAGTTCTCCGCTGCGAAGCCCGTGATGCGGGGAACGGAGTGTATATGCCGGTAAGTTTCGTGCTCAAGCCGACCATCACAATGATTCGTGCCGAACAGATCCCTGAACTGATTGAATATGTAAGAAACTCCGACAGATTCAAGAAAGGGATGAAAGAGAGGGCCATCAAACTCCTTGAAAGCCGCCTTGGAAGCGACTTCAACCCCTACGTTTCCTTCGGATTCAACATCAGGTACAGATACTGACGAGTTCGTAGTCCCTGCTTCCCAGACCGATTTTCTCACCGTGTTCCACCCCGGCCTGCCAGCAGGTGTCAGGATGGATTCTGTGGAACTTGTCCTTCTGGTGGTCATCGTGGCAGCAACCCTCCGAAGGACCTTCCCTGCCGATTATGTCTGCCAGACGGTTCCCCGAAGAGATTGAAGGTGCCGCATTCACGATGTCGGCACAGGCGCAGTCCAGAGCAACCGGGTCGAATGAGGCGGCAATGCCAAGATCCGGAACAATGGCAGCATCATTGTGGTTCCAGCAGTCACACTCAGGTGACACATTCATTATGAAACTGATGTGGAAATGCGGTTTCCCGAGCACAACGGCCTTGGCATATTCGGCAATCTTGTAATTGAGTTCCTCGGCACTACTGCTGCTTCCCATCACTGCCCCGCTGTGCTGGCAGACTGCCACGCACTGGCCGCATCCGACGCATTTCGAATAGTCAATCACAGCCTTGCGCCCCTTGCCGGATGTCACCATTGAAACGGCCTCGTGACTGCAATATTTCACACACATACCGCATCCCGTGCAGGCATCCGTGTCAATCCGGGGCTGGGAGGAACAATGCAGTTCCAGCTTTCCCCCAACGCTCGCCGAGCCCATTCCGAGATTCTTCAGAGCTCCTCCGAAGCCGGCCTGCTCGTGCCCCTTGAAATGGTTCATCGAAATGATGATGTCAGCGTTGGCAATCGCCGTTCCGATTTTCGGAGCCTTGCAGTACTCCCCGTCCAGAGGGATTTCGATGTACTCCGTTCCCTTCAATCCGTCTGCAATAATCACATTTGCATGTGCCGAAATCGGATTGAATCCATTGTTCATTGCAGCATCCAGATGATCCACCGCATTGCTCCTGCCGCCACTGTAAAGAGTGTTGCTGTCAGTGAGGAAGACCTTGGCCCCGAGGGAGCGTAGGTAATCCACCAGTTTTGCGGCATAGTTCGGGCGGATATATGCCAGATTGCCCGGCTCCCCGAAATGAATCTTGATTGCAGTGAACTTTCCGTCAAAATCCACAGACTCGATTCCGGCTGCCTTGACAAGGCGTATCATCTTGGTCATCAGGTCCAGACCCGGTCTGGTCCTTAGATCCGTAAAATATACTTTTGATTTTCCCATAGATTATTCAACCAGGCCGAGTTTAACCATAAGGGCCTCAGGCTGAGGGTCGCGCCCCCTGAAATTGCGGTAAAGGACTGCCGGGTCCTCGCTGTCACCCCTCTCGAGGATGTTCCTGCGGAAAGAATCGGCCACTTCCTTGTTGAATATACCCTTTTCCTTGAACAGGGAGAATGCGTCAGCCTCCAGAACCTCAGCCCATTTGTAGGAATAGTAACCTGCTGAATATCCACCTGAGAAAATGTGACCGAAAGAAGGTGAAACTGCACATTCCGGAACATCCGGCATAACAGAGTAAGGCTTCAGGGCAGCCTTTTCAAACTCGATGGTACCTGCCTGCGGCATTTCCTTCAAAGTGTACCAGGCCATGTCAAGAACGCCGAAGTGAAGCTGTCTCACCTGTGAATATCCCGAAAGGAAATTCTGAGAGGCCACAATCTTCTTCACAAGTTCGTCGGGAATGACCTCACCCGTGCGGTAATCCCTTGCAAAAGAATCGAGATACTCCGGCTCAAATCCCCAGTTCTCCATAATCTGAGACGGCAATTCCACGAAATCCCTTGCCACATTCGTTCCGGTGAGTGACTCGTAACGTCCCTTGGCAAGCATTCCGTGCAGTGCGTGACCGAACTCGTGCAGGAAAGTGGTGAATTCGCTGTGGGTTATCAAGGAAGGATCCGTCTCGGTCGGCTTCGTGAAATTCGTCACGATGCTGATGAAAGGACGGTACTCCACACCGTTCTCGATTCTCTGTCCCCTGAACTCAGTCATCCAGGCTCCCCCTCTTTTGGTCTGGCGAGGGAAGAAGTCCGCATAGAACAGGGCAAGATGCTCCCCATTCTCATCCTTGACATCATAGACCTTCACATCCTTGTGATAGACAGGAATGTCAGTCCTTTCCTCAAATGAAATCCCGTACAGCCTTCCTGCAAGTCCGAACACGGCATCAATGCAGTTCTCCAGTTTGAAATAAGGTTTCAGCTGTTCCTCATTCAGGGCATATTCAGCCTGTTTGTATTTCTCTGACCAAAAACTGAAATCCCAAGGCATCAGGACATCCCCTTCAAAGCCGTTCCTCACCGCATAGTCCAGGACTTCCTTGACTTCCTTCCTTGCGAAAGGCAGGGACTTTGTCATCAAGTTGCCCAGGAAACTTTCAACAGTGGCAGCATCCTTGGCCATCCTCTCTTCCAGGGCGTAGTCAGCGTATGTCCCGTAACCGAGAATATTTGCAATTTTCAGACGCAGGTCCACAATCTTCTTCACAATCTCAAGATTGTCCGTCTCTCCTCCGATTCCCTTGGAATTGTAACCAAGGTACATTTTCTTGCGAAGTTCCCTGTTCTCGCTGAATTTCATAAACGGGCTGTAACTAGGATAATCCAGGGTGAAGGCCCATCCTTCCATTCCCTTCTCCTTGGCAGCAAGAGCTCCCATATCCCTTACGTACTGCGGAAGTCCTGCAAGGTCAGCCTCATCGGTCACATTCATCACGAATGCATTTGTGGATGCAAGCACATTCTTCTGGAACTGAAGAATCGTCAGGGAAAGTTCCTCGGAATACTTTGAGTAAACTTCCTTGTCCTGAGCCGAAAGATTCGCTCCGTTGCGTGCAAAAGACCTGTAGGTGTCTTCCAGCAGCCTTTTCTGGTCCGTCTCAAGATTGAGTTCTTCCTTCACGGCATAGACTGCCTTGACCCTCTCGAAAAGTTTCTCGTTCAGGGAAACGTAGAGTGAATACTCCGTCATAAGAGGAGAGACCTCCTCTGCAACAGCCTGAAGAGCATCGTCGGCATTTGCTTCGAGAAGGTTGTAGAAAATTCCGGAAACATTGCTCAGAGTGCGTCCGCTGTAGGCCAGAGCCTCTATAGTGTTCTGGAAATCAGGGGCGTCTGTGTTTGAGACTATTCTGTCAATCTCCGATTTTGCCTCTGAAATCGCTGCCTTGAAAGCCGGCAGATAATGCTCTGTCCTGATTTTGTCGAACTGAGGCGCGCCGTATGGCAGCGTTGACTCTTCCAAAAGTGGATTTCCCATAGTACAAGAAGTAATGGCAGCAAGGACGGCTCCCGCCGCAAGAATCATTTTTTTCATTCGTAAATATTTACATAATTTTCAAAACCCCGCAAATTTACGCAAACATTCCGGATTTTCAGAATTTTGTGGATTATCAGAGAGTATTTCCGAAATCTTTCAGGGAAACAAGGGGCAATTTCCGTATTGAAACCACTTCACTACCTATGAGTGTGAACTTTATGTCAAAACAGACATATTCATCGTGCCTGCGGATTTTGTGATAGGAGGTACAGTAACCGAAATTGAAGCCCATCCTGTTCAACTGCTCCACTCCTGCAGATGTTTCTCCCGCCTCCAGGATGCCGTTCAGGATTGAATAGTTCCTGTTCAGCATAGTCATCACACGCGCCTTTGCGAGTCTCGTCCCCCTTGTCTTCCTGTTGTGCCAGGTGTTCTTGCATCTGTCACAGCAGAATTTCCGGCCTTTCCGTCCGTAAGTGATGTCATCCCCGCATTCAAGACATCTCTTTCCTTTCTCATTCTCTCCGTACTCCATTGTTTTTTTTCAGGCAAATATGAAACCCCTCCGAATAATAGTCAAGAGGCTGAGAAAGATTTTTCCTTTTTTTAATATTTTTTCTTTTTTCGATATTTCCTAAAAAACTGCAAAACAAATTCAGGACTGTCCCGATTTCCCCAAAAAACATTAAAAAAAAGAAAAAACATAAAGATTCAGAAAAAGTTGCACTCCGGAGGCAGGATTGACGCACCATATCACGAATGTTTTGCTTTACTTTGTCCCTGTCCTGAATAGTGCGCACCGGAACGGACAGAAATCTTTTTGAGTTATTCATCAACAAAACACTGACTTATGGAACAGTTTAACAGAATCGAATTGAGGGGGAATGTCGGAAACGCAAAAATTTCAGCAGTGGGTTCCGGAAGAGTTGCAAATTTTTCCCTTGCGACAAACCATATGTACAAATCCAGAAACGGAGATGCAGTCATCGAGACGACCTGGTTCAACGTCGTTGCCTGGGAAGGAAGGGAGGTAAAGGATATCGACAAGATCAAGGTCGGAGCTACGGTTTGCCTCACGGGAAGAGTCAGGAACTACAAATATACCCCATCCGACGGAGGAGAGGAAAGACAGGGGTACGAGGTTCTGGCAACGAAACTTAGCGTGGAAGGTCAGGATTGACTTCCTGGAAACTTGTGAAAAAACCTGCCGGGGTGGATTGAAAATTCCATTTTCTGGGCCTATCTTTGCGCCCGTAATCATAGCTGCGAATATATTATGGGAATTTACGGAGATTTCAAGCCTGGAGTCTGGAACGAGACTATCAATGTGTCGGATTTTGTTTACAGGAACATCACACCCTACACCGGGGATGCATCATTTCTCAAAGGAGCCTCGAAGAGAACCAGAACACTCTGGGACGAATGTCTGAAGGCAATTGAGGAAGAGAGGCAGAATGGAGGTGTCCGCGAGATTGACGCAAAAACCATTTCAACAATAACATCCCATCCGGCAGGTTTCATTGACAGGGACAACGAGCTCATTGTCGGGCTGCAGACTGACAAACTGCTGAAAAGGGCAATCAAGCCTTTCGGAGGCTGGCACGTGGTGGAGAGAGCCTGCAATGAAAACGGGGTGGAACTTGATCCTGAAGTCAAGAAGATTTTCACCCTTTACAGAAAGACCCACAATGACGGGGTCTTTGACGTTTACACGGAGGAAATCAGGAAATTCCGTTCTCTGGGATTCCTCACAGGCCTGCCTGACAACTATTCCAGGGGAAGAATCATCGGAGACTACAGAAGGCTCGCCCTTTACGGGACAGACAGGCTGATTGAGGCAAAGAAAGAGGACCTGAAGGGTCTGACCGGCCCGATGACCGAAGACAGAATCAGGCTGAGGGAGGAAGTCTCCGAGCAAATCAAGGCTCTTGCCGAGATCAGGACTCTCGGAGAATACTACGGACTTGAGCTTGGAAGACCTGCGGAGAATGCCACGGAAGCCGTTCAATGGGTTTATATGGCATATCTGGCAGCAGTCAAGGAACAGGACGGAGCGGCAATGTCACTCGGGAATGTCTCATCATTCCTTGACATCTACATCTGCCACGACATCGAAAGGGGGCTGATTGACGAGGAATATGCTCAGGAACTCATCGACCAGTTCGTGATGAAACTCCGTATGGTAAGACATCTCAGGATGAAATCCTACAACGACATCTTCGCGGGAGATCCTACCTGGGTGACCGAGGCAATCGGAGGCAGGTTCAATGACGGCAAAATCAAGGTGACAAAAACCTCTTTCCGCTTTCTCCAGACCCTTTACAACCTCGGACCTGCACCGGAACCGAATATGACAGTGCTCTGGAGCAGCGATCTTCCACAGGGCTTCAAGGAATTCTGCGCCAAGGTTTCCATTGACACAAGCTCAGTCCAGTACGAGAATGACTCACTGATGAGGGAAGTCCGCGGCAATGATGACTACGGAATTGCCTGCTGCGTCTCATACCAGGCCATCGGGAAGGCGATTCAGTTCTTCGGGGCAAGGGCCAATCTTGCCAAGGCTCTCCTTCTGGCAATCAACGGAGGACGGTGCGAGAACACTGGAACGCTGATGGTGGAAGGAATCGAGCCTCTCAAGAGTGACATTCTCGACTTTGAGGAGGTGATGGAAAATTACCGCAAGGTGCTTCACCAGGTCGCAAGGGTTTACAACGAGGCGATGAACATCATCCACTATATGCACGACAGGTACGACTACGAGAGGTCGCAGATGGCCCTGATTGACACCAATCCGTCAATCAACCTTGCCTACGGGGTGGCCGGTCTCTCGATTGCAGCAGACTCGCTTTCCGCAATTAAATTTGCAAAAGTGACTGCCGTCAGGAATGCTGACGGGCTGACCGAAGGCTTCCGCATTGAGGGAGACTATCCTTGTTTCGGGAATGACGACGACAGGGTGGACGACATTGCAACGGATGTTGTGAAGTACTTCAGTCAGGAACTTTGCAAGCTTCCGGTTTACAAGAATGCAGAGCCGACCCTTTCCCTGCTGACAATCACATCGAACGTGATGTACGGCAAGAAAACCGGAGCCACTCCGGACGGAAGGGCAAAGGGAACCGCATTCGCTCCGGGAGCCAACCCGATGCACGGAAGGGACA